>CAYGQN010000010.1:14585-25202 GCA_964351795.1 uncultured Gammaproteobacteria bacterium | reverse complement strand
GGTAGGGCACGCCCAGGGCCTGGAACTCGGCCTCGTACCAGCCCACGCCCACGCCCAAGCGCAGGCGCCCGCCGGACAGGTCCTGCAGCCCAGTGCCGGGCAGAACTTCTTCCAGGACGAAACGATAGATCGCCCGGCATGCCGCCTCCCGGGCAGTCATGTCCGCGGGCAGGCGCAAACGGCAACCGGGTATCGTGACCTGGGCGAAATGCGCCCGGGGGTAGGCGTGCCGGAGTATCAGCCAGGCATCGGCGGCGTAGCTGTCCCCCAGCACCAGCCAGGCGGGCTTGCCCTGCGGGCCGCGCAGGCAGGTTTCCTCCGACCAGTCCTGCAGACCCTGCGCCTGCGGGAAAGCAGGGGCCACGAGCAGGTTGCAGGTGCCCGTGCGCAGACCTGCCTGGCGGGCGTCCCATTCATCGTTCAGACCCTCGGCAAGTGCGCGAAACGCCGGTGGCACACGTCCGGGCAGACCGTCCGTCACCCACCACAACGCCGCGGTAGCCAATGCCAGGCCGGCGGCGGCCGTGACGACGGCCAGGCTGCGCCGGACCGAGCGGCCTGATGCCGCCCGGACAAGACGGAAGGGACGCTCCACGAAACGATGCAGCACAGCGCCGGCCAGGATGCTGGCCAGGCACAGCCCGGCACGGACCCCGCTGCCGCTGGTACCGGGCGCAACCATGGCGAAGTACACCATCAGTGGCCAGTGGACCAGGTAGATCGAATAGGCGCGCTGGCCCAGCCAGCGCAGGGGCGGCCAGGCGAACACGGTGCGGACCGGGCCCGTTCGGGCGCCATGGATGAAGGCCACCGCACCCAGCGACACCAGCACGCCGCTGACGACAACGGCAGTATCGTCTGCGGCAAATGCAAGGCAGGCTCCAACCATCACCACAGCGCCCGCAAGCGCTACCGCAGCGGCCCACCGGCTGCTGCTGCGTCCGGCACCGTCCGCGCCTGTGAATACCAGCGCCGCACCGGCAGTGAACTCGAAAACCCGGGTAGGCATCATGAAGAAGGCCGCGGACGGGTCGGTCCATCCGGCCAGTGCGGTCAGCCCGCACCCGAGCACGAACAACACACCGAGCGACAGCACGCGCGCAACGCGGCCAGGCCGGAGCAACAGCAGGACCAGCCATGGCCACACGAGGTAGAACTGCTCTTCCACGGACAACGACCAGGTATGCAGCAGCGGCTTGCTGGCGGCAGCGGCATCGAAATAGCCGGCCTCCTGCCAGAACAGGAAGTTGCTCACCGAGAACGTTGCAGCCACGGCCGCCCGGGCAAGGCCGAGGAGATCCCCGGGAACCAGCAACCAGTAACCGGCAAGCAGCGTCGCCAGGATGGTCACGAACAAAGCGGGAAACAGTCGTGCGATCCGCCGCAGGTAGAATCGCCCCAGCGACCACCGTCCAGCCTCGACGTCCCGGCTTATGTTCCGGGTGATGAGAAAACCCGACAGGACGAAGAAGATGTCCACGCCGAGGAAACCACCGGAAAAGGCCTCGAAGCCGGCATGAAACAGCAGCACGGCCAGGATCGCCAGCGCCCGCAGGCCGTCCAGGGCATCGAGGTAGGTGGCGCCGGACACCGTAGCCCCGACAGGCCGGGACGCGTTGTTCAACGCTTACCGGGCGCGCGAAAACGGGCCGAAAGCCCCGGCAGCGTCGTGAAAGCCAGCGCAGCCAGGCTGCTAGACCCCTGGCTGCAGCAAGCTGCGGGTCGCATCGATTACATCCCTGCCGTCCGCGTCGCTCATTCCCGCAGTCAAAGGCAATGAGACGGTCTGCCTGCCGATCCCGGTTGCCACCGGAAACCCGTCCGGGAACCACCCGAACGCGCGTTGATAACAGGGATGCTCGGAGATGGCCTCGTAGTGCACCCCTGCCCCGATACCAAGGCCGTGAAGGCCGGCCAGGAACGCGTCCCTGCTGATCGGAGCCCCGGAAAGCCGCAGCGGATACAGATGGAATGCATGCCGCTCGTCGGCCTGGGCGGCCGGTGGCAGTATGACAGGCAAACCCTGCAGGGCCTCATCATAATGCCGCCAGAGGCACCGGCGTCTTTCCCAGGCATCGTCCACACGACTCAGCTGATGAAGACCGATTGCGGCGTTGAGGTCGGTGAGGTTGTATTTGAACCCGGGCTCCTCCACGCGGTAGTGCGAGTAACCTGCACTGGAGTATCGCTTCCAGGCATCCTTGCTCATTCCATGCAGCGCGAGCTTGCGGACGCGCGCCGCGCATGCCGGGTCCCGAGCGATCACCATGCCGCCTTCCCCACACGTGACATTCTTGGTCACATAGAAACTGAAACAGCCGAAGTCCCCGATCGTACCGGCTTTGCCGGCTTGCGAGCGCGTTTCAATCGCGTGTGCGGAATCCTCGATGAGAGCCAGTCCGTGCCGCCCCGCCAGGGCCGTGAATCCGACCATGTCGCAAGCCAGGCCGGCGAAGTGAACCAGGACGATCGCGCGCGTCCTCTCCGTCACATGGCAGGCGGCCAGCGCGGGGGTGATATTCATGGTTTCGGCATCGACGTCGCACAACACAGGGCGTGCGCCGCTGTGAATAACCGCATTCACCGTGGCGCAGAAGGTCATGGCTGGTACGATAACCTCGTCGCCCGGGCCGACACCGGCGGCAATCAGGCTCAGGTGCAGAGCGGCCGTGCAGGAGGACACTGCGACGACCTGGTCAGGTGCCACTCCCTTGTAGGCAGCGAAGGCCGCCTCGAACGCGGCAACCCTGGGCCCGGTACCGAGCCAGCCGGAACGCAGCACGGCCAGCACTTCGTCAATCTCGCCCTGCTGGATGTCCGGGGCTCCGAAAGTCAGGAATTTGTCACGCATCAGGCCCTTCCCGTGCTGGCAGCGGCGTGGGTTCCGACAAGGCAAAGACGATCCGGTTCGCCTCCTGTAAGGATTCGAAAGTGCCCGCGTCCGTCCAGGGAATTCCACAGATACTGTATTGCAACTGACCGCGCCGGATGTAGGCGTTGTTTACGCTGGTGATCTCCAGCTCGTTCCTCGCCGACGGCTCGATTTCACGAATGATGTCGAATACCTGGGCATCGAAAAAATACAGCCCGACCACCGCGTAATTGGATTTCGGTGCACTGGGCTTTTCCTCGATGGCAATGATCTGCCGCTCGTCCAGCGCGGCGATGCCGAAGCGACTGGGGTCAGCAACCTCCTTCAGAACCACGCGGGCCCCGGCTGGCTGGGCCCGGAACTCACCGACCCAGGCCTGGATACTGCCCCCGAAGATGTTGTCGCCGAGCAGCACGCACAAGGGCTGGCCGCTGGAGAAGGCCTCCGCAAGTGACAGCGCGTGCGCGATACCGAGTGCGTTCTCCTGCACACGGTAGGTCAGTTCGCAACCGAATGCCTCACCGCTGCCCAGGCAACTCACCACGTCTCCCATGTGGGACTTGCTGGTCACCACCATTATTTCCGCGATCCCGGCGGCCACGAACTGCTCGATGCCATGATAAATCATCGGCTTTCGACCAACCGGCAGAAGATGCTTGTTGGTGGCGTCGGTAAGCGGGCTGAGCCTGGTACCAAGGCCACCGGCGAGAATGACGCCCTTCATGGCGTCGTCCGCAGGCCCAAACGTTCCCCACCATAACTGCCGCGCATTGTCGCCTCCGCCCAGTCCAGATTATCAACGTACCACCGAACTGTTTCCCTGATGCCATCCTCGAGTGCACGGGCGGGCCGCCATCCAAGGGCTGCCGTTGTTTGCCGTGTATCCACGGCATAACGGAAGTCGTGACCGGGCCGATCCGGCACGAATGCTATGGATTCGCGATGGCTGGCGCGGTCGGCAGGAGGGCGGATGCGATCCAGCTCGGCGCAGAGCAGCTCCACCAGGGCAATATTCGAACGCTCAGCGCCGCCACCGAACAGGTAGCTTGCCCCGGGCACGCCGGTCTTCCAGGCCGCGTGCAACCCGACACAGTGGTCCTGAACGTGCAGCCAGTCCCGCACCTGTTCACCCCGCCCGTATACCGGCAACGCCTCGCCCCGAAGCGCCTTCAGAATCATCAGCGGAATCAGCTTGTCCGGGAACTGGAAGGGCCCGTAGTTGTTTGAGCAGTTTGTCACTATCACGGGCAAGCCATAGGTTACCCACCACGCCCTTGCAAGATGATCAGACGCAGCCTTGCTGGCCGCATACGGGGAGTTCGGCCGGTAGGAATCGCCGATCCGGAACGCCGGTGAATCATCATCCAGGCTACCGTAGACCTCATCGGTGGACACATGGATGACGCGAAAGCTTTCCAACGCACCTGGCTTGCGATGGTAGTGACGGCAGGCCTCCAGCAGGCTGTGCGTACCGACAACATTGGATTGAATGAACGGTGCGCTGCTGTCGATGGAGCGGTCGACGTGTGATTCGGCCGCAAGATGGAAAACAGCGGCCGGCGAGTAATCCGCCAACACCTGTGTCACTGCCGCCTGGTCGCAGACATCCAGCTGTACCGCCTTGAAACGGGCCCGGTCCTGTGGCCGGATCAGCCGCTGATCCGCGTGCGGCCAGACACGGCGATCGATGCCAACCACCCGCACGCTCAGGTCCTGAAGCAGGTGACGGACCAGGTTGGTTCCGATGAAACCGGCGGCGCCGGTCACAATGATGGTGCTAGCGTTCATTTGGCCCGCGGGGTGATGCAGCCAGCGCTCCCGGCAACCCCGAACCAGCGGGCAAGTGCGCGCGGGTCGGCGATGATTCCCATGGCCGTTTGGCTGTACAATGTCAACCGCGAACGCTAAATGGGCCAAGGGGGATCGTCAAGTGCCAGTCATCGATCCGGAATATCCGGATATTGCCATTGAGCTCACTGGCAAGTACGGGTTTCAACCCTCTGGCATCATCCACGTGGGGGCCAACCGGGGTGGCGAATCCGCCCACTATGCGGCCATCGGTGCCGCACCGGTCCTGTACGTGGAAGCTATACCGGAAGTCTGCGACGATCTTGAACGAAACGTGTCCCGATTCCCTGGCCATCATGCGCTCCAGGCGGTCTGTGGAAGTGAAACCGGCTTGCCGGTCACGTTCAATGTTGCGTCCAACCCGCTTGCTACCGCCTCAAGCTACCTGCCCATCGGCGACATCATGGCGCGGCACCGGCCGGACATCCACTACGTTCGCTCATTCACCGCCGAGACGATCACCCTGGCGGATCTGCTTGCCAGGCATGGCTTTCAAGCCAGCCAGTTCAACCTGCTCGTGCTTGATGTGCAGGGTGCCGAACTTGATGTGCTGAAAGGCGCGACCCGGGTCATTTCCAATTGTGAGTTCATCGTCAGCGAAGTCTCGGACTACGAGCTCTACAAGGGCGGCTGCACGCTTACCGATGTTTCGGCCTATCTTGATGACCTTGGGTTCACGCCGGTGGCCGACAACCTCAAGGGGAACGTCGGACGACGGGTTGGCGATGTCCTGTACGGCCTGAAGGCCTCCTACCCGGCGCGACCCGAGGAATGAACCATCATGCCGTTGTATGACATCGAGCCCGGCAATCCCCGGCATTGCATCCGGGAAGCCGGTTGGACGGGTATCCAGTGCGGCGGGCAGCACCGGGGGTACGGCAGCCCGGAAAGCACTATTGCCGGCAGCTAGCACGTGCGCCAGGTCGGGATCATTCTCGCGGTAGCACCGGAACACCGCGCCGCTGCAGGCAGTCCGGCCGGCTTGCAGAGCGCAAGGATACCGGCCCCGGCGGTATCGAGACCGCGGGCGACGATCATTTCGACCGGGTTTCGATGATTCGACATCGGCGCCGCCCGGCCGACCGTGGGAGCCATTGAAAGCGCAGGTTCACAACCCCGCGCAAGCGCTTATGTCAATATCCGACCCATCAACACGTGAAGCGCCGTGGACATGGACGCCTATCAGGGCTGGCGGTCGTTTCTCACTATGCCTCGCCGGCTACAAGGGCTGGCGGTTTCTCGAAGGCCTCTTGAAGACGCCGCTCCGGCCCGCCAGTGTGTACACCTATACGATGACCGGTCCGGAGCAGATTTTCGCAGAGCGGATCCGGCAGGCTTGTCGCGAATCCGGCATTCCCGTTCACGAGCGTGACGCTCTGGAAGCCGGGGCTCTAGAAGGCCTGGCACTGGTTGTCACCGTAGGTTGGCAGTATTTGCTTCCTCCGATGCCGCAACTCGTTGTGTTCCACGATTCCCTGCTCCCGCGCTTGCGCGGCTTTGCACCAACGGCCACCGCCCTGTTGAGCGGCGAATCGCAGCTTGGCGTTACTGCACTACTCGCCCGGCAGCAACCGGATACCGGCCCGATTCTCGGCCGCAAGTCCTGTTCCATCCGCTACCCGCTCCGGTTCGCGCAAGCGCTGGATTTGCAGGTCGGAAACATGCTCGCGCTCTTTGACGAGCTGTTCGGGAGCACTGACGCGTCCAGCCTGCCGCTGGAGGGCCAGTGCGATGCAGACGCAAGCTATTCGCTGTGGCGGGATGAGGCCGACCAGCAAATCAACTGGGACCAGAGTGCCGAGACGATTGCACGATTCGTTGACGCCCTGTCCTGGCCGATAAGCGGGGCATGGACCACGCTGGAAGGAGACCGCGTCGTCGTCGACAAAGTGGAAACCGTCGATGACCGCAACTTCGCCATCAGGGATCCGGGGAAGATTTGGCGCCTGGTGGACGGCATGCCCGAGGTTGTCTGTGGCACCGGAGTCGTGCGAATACTTGCACTGCACGATACCAAGGGCAATCCGATTGACCCTGGGCACAAACTCCGTCGCAGATTCATCTGAGCGTCATGACCGCCGCACCACTACCGCACTTCATACTCACGCGCGCGGGCATCACGACGGCCGATGAACATTGGTATCGCAACGCCCGGGTCATCATGGAGGCAACCTGCATTGCCTCCCTGGAGGCGCAGCATTGCACGGGTTTCCATTGGCTTGTTGCGGTCGACGAAGCCGCCCCCGCATGGTTCACCGACTGGCTGGAAGAGCGGTTCCGGGGCCAGCCGCGCTTCCACGTGGTGCGGGTCGGCGTGCAGGGCGCGGTCCGCTGCCGTCTGGCCAGCTTCGACTGGGTGTTCGATCTTGCACTCAGAACCACCGGCTTGCACCAGATAGTCGATGAGGTCGACGACTTCATCATCACATCCAACCTCGATTACGACGACGCGTGGGCCGGGTTCGTCACAACAACCGTACAACAGCACTTCGCAGCACTGGCCGAGCAGCTGAAGAGGGCCGAAGCCACCCGGAGTTACCTCCTCGCACCCTCGGCCGGCGCGTTGCTGACTCTCACGAACGGGGCAAGACTGGATGTGCGGGAAGGTGTCTGGCGGCCGGAGAAGACCGAATGCGCAAGCATGAGTGTTTTCGTACTGAGCCGGCTCAGTTCGGGAATCAGCGCGTCTTCCTGCCGACATCGGGCATGGCCGGGCTTCAGCCGGATAGTGGAGTTCGAGTATGCCGCACAGCCAACCGACACTCCGGCGTGGCTGTATATCCGGCACCCGGATGCGATGAGCGAAGCAAGCCTCGGCGGCAGGGTGCAGAACCCGATCAGCGATGAGTTTCTGGCTGCTTTCGGAATTTCGGCGGAGCGCCTGGCGGGGTTGGGCAACATCGCTGTCCAGCAAGACAATGGCGGCGAACAGGCCGCCTCCGAGCGCTGGCAACGCCTCTACAGGGCCTCGTCGCGGGCGTTCTTCAGGAAGTGATCATGCCCCGAGGGGCTCGTAGATGATCGGCTGCTTGCCTGCACGGTAGGCGGCGGTCCGTCCAAACGCGCCCTTGCCCACAAAGATCATCTCACACTCGGACAGGGCCGTGTGCTCGACCACGAGTTGGTCCGATACCCGACGCGCCTCGGGTTCAGGCGATCGATCCAGGTGCGCCGGCTCATCTTCGTAGAAGAACAAGGGAATATCGGCAGGCAGCGCGTCCTGCAGGCGCTGTTTCGCTTCCTGTGAATCCGTTGTCAGGAAAATACCGAACCCATCCGGGTGATGGGCGCGAGCATGCTGCAGCAATTGCCCGGCCAGCAACGTGACATTCTCCGGCCGGTCCAGCATCGGGTCTTTCCAGTCGCCCTTTCCACCGGTGCGAAACTGCGCGCCGTACACTACCGGCACCGATTCGCGGAAGCGCCGGAAGCGCATGTAGCGCTCAATGTTGTCGCCCATCGGCCTGAAGCGGAACAGCGTGTCGAAACAGCTCCGGAAGGCCGCCGGGGTCGACGACATATCCACACCGTGTTGCTCGAGTTCCACCGTACAAGCGCGCAGGTCGCGGTAGAAGAACCCGTTGCAGAACACCGTCACCCGATCAGCATCAGCCAGGTATTCATTCAAGGCGGCGCCACCGGTTCGCATTGGCGTGAGCTTTTCCGGTGTCACCTGTGCATCGATGAGATCGAAAACCACGGAGTCTTCTTCAACCCAGGGCTCGGCCAACCGCCAATCATAGTCCGCCGGTGCCAGCACAGTGTCCAGCGACGCCGGCCACTCCCAGTTCATCCGGAATCGGCGGCCGGTCATCACGGCCAGGAGATAGGTGGTTATCACACCCTTGATGCGATCCGCGAAACCACCAACATAGGTGCGCTTGCCACGAACGACGCGCCTGGTGGAGTACACAAGGCATTTGTCGGAATTCATTCGCCTTCCGGACCGGGCTGGCCGGGCTGGGGATCCGGTATGCAGGCCATGATGTCGTGGGTAATACGGAAGGTGACGTCAAACCGTACTATCCGCCGAATGAATTCCTGGAGCATGGCCAGGGTCGGGTACTCATCACCCTGGAACAGCCGGACATCATCGATGAGCACCACGTGCCGCCACGGCGCCCTGTAAACGGCGATCAGCTCCTCGAGGATAGGGGTGACGCACCTGCCTTTTGCCGTCTTCCCACCACTGTAATGGCCGTCGAGCCAGAACAAGGCAGGAGTATCGATTCGCGGTACGAGGTCGAACAGCACCGCGGAGCTGTCACCCTGCAACTGCTGGACATTGGGGAATTTCTTCAAGCGATTCGAGGCCATCCGGAACAACTCGTCGGAGAGTTCAATCGTATACAGCGTCGAGAAATCATTGGCCAGGAACTCGGTAGTCAATCCGTAGTGCGTCCCCGTTTCGACAAATACACTACAGTCGGTTTGCCGGGCGATGTTCTGTATGAGGGCCATTTTCACGAAATGCGGCGCTGGCGCCGGGCTCCCCTGGTAGATCCAGTCCCACAAGGTTGCAACCTGGTCGTCGGTCAAGCTGGGCAGGGCGTGCTGCAAGTCGGCTCTCCTCGGGCTGGCATGGCGCACACCGGTTGGTGCCGGGCGCGCTGTCGGTTGCCTGCCCGCTTCAAGGGGCAGGTGTCAGGGTTCATAATCGAACAAACGGAAATCGGTCTCATACAGTCGTCCGAGAGACCTCTGGTTGTCCGCTGTCATCAGGGCGCGAGGGTCCTGGCGGGAATCGGTGAACTGCGTCCGCGACACATTCCAGCCACTGCGTGTGTTGAGGTACGGTATCGACACGCCGGGCAACCCCAGCCGGGCAGCGATGTTCCGGAAATCATCATCGAAGGTCTCGAACTTGCCCACATGATCCAGCCATTGCGCCGGGTCGCCCGACTCGAGGATCTGCTGGTGCATCGGCAGGTAATGGCGATCCGCAAAGGCGAAATCACCCGCATCGGATTGCAGCCACTGACAAAGCTCCTGGAAACTCATGCCCTCGCGAAGGCCGTGATAACTGTCGAGGAACAGCTTGCGCTTCTGCTCGGTCAGCTGAACCAGCTTCTCGTTGTAGAAAGAATAAATACGATCATACGGGTGTCGCACGAACGCAAACTTGAAATATCCAGCGGCCTGCGGATGTTCGGCCAGCACCTCTTCGGTCGTCCTGCCCTTGATCAGCTCCCCGCCGACGGCTTCCGAGGTGAGCGCGGCGATGATGGAACGGGACGCGACCTTGGGGATGCAAATCCAGAGGAAGCCGAAACGGTGCGAAATGATTTTCTCCGCACGCCGATCCGGGCACTTCAGCAATTGCCGGACCAATGGGCGGATGCCGGCGCCGCCGGCTTCCGGTTCCCACTCGTGCACTGCCTGCGCAAGTACCCGGGAGAGGCGCTCGTGGGCCGGCGTCGGGGCATCGGCGGCGAAGGCGAGGATTGCCGCCTGCAGGTCCTCGTCCAAGGGGCCGGGTTCGAGCACTTCCAGCCGCCGCAGCACCGCACGACCCGCGCGCAGGTAGTCCTCGCCGACCGTCACCGCGGACAACCCGGGAGTGCTGTCCGCGCTGCCCTTGCCAGCGCTGTGGATGCCGGGAACCCCGGGAAACCGGCCCCTTCAGCCATCGCGCGCCGCCTCGTTACCGGCCGGCGCCGGATTCCGGCGCCCGCGCTGCTGGCTGGCGACAAAGGCATCGCAAACCGTCTCCAGGTCCCCGTAGGCCCGCACACGGCCGTGGTCCAGCCACAGGGCCACGGTGCAGAACTCCTTGATGATGGGCATGGAATGTGTGGCCAGGACCACGGTTCCGGCGCGCGAGAGCGTGCCGGTGATGCGTTCCCGGGCCTTGTCCTTGAAACGGCTGTCGCCGGCCCCGCACACCTCGTCGATGG
>CAYGQN010000010.1:0-14575 GCA_964351795.1 uncultured Gammaproteobacteria bacterium | reverse complement strand
CTCCGGTGAGACGGCGGTTGCAATGGCAAACCCGAGCCGCGTCCGCATGCCGGCCGAGTAGGTGCGCAACGGCATGTCGAGGAAGTCCCCGAGCTCGGAGAACTCCGCGATCTCCGGTATCAGCCGGTTGATCTCGGAGCGCTTGTAGCCCAGCAGGGTCCCCATGAGGAAGATGTTCTCGTAACCCGTGGCGCGGGCATTCAGGCCGATAGCACTGGTGAACAGGGTTGCAATGCGGCCGATGGTCACCACCGTGCCGTCAGTGGGGGGGTAGATACCCGCCATGACCCGTAGCAGCGTGCTCTTGCCGGCGCCGTTATGCCCGATAAGCCCCACACGTTCCCCCTGGGCGATCTCGAGGCTGACGTGGTCGATGGCCCGGATGGCATTCCGCTTGCCGTCCGTGGCGGTGATCCGCCCGCCCACTGCGCCCAGGTTGTGCGACTTGCGCCGCGCCCGCTGCTCGTGCATGACCGGCAGATCCAGCGTGACGTTGTCCAGGCGAATCATGGTGCGGGTCATAGCCAGAACACCAACCAGCGCCGGTAACGGTTGAACAGCACCAGGGTCAGGATCAGTCCGCTGAAGGTAATCGACAGCACGACCACCCAGGTGGTGGTGTCGGCCGCCCCACCAAGCAGGGGCGCGCGAACGACCTCCAGGTAATGGGCGAACGGGTTGTAGGTGGCAATCAGCTGGCGGAACTCGTTGTTTCCGGGCACCCAGAAAATCGGTGTGGAGAAGAACAGGAACCGCATAGCGGCCATCAGCACCTGCTGGGTATCGCCGAAGCGGGCGCCGACAAGCCCGAGCAGCAGCACCACCCATACGGAGGTAATCGCAACCAGCAGCAGGCCCGGGATGACCAGTAGCATGCCGGGGTGGAGCAGCTCGGGCGAGCCCGCCAGCACAAACAGGTACACCGGCACCTGGAACCCCAGGCGGGCCAGGTTCTGGGCGACCTGCCGGAACACGTGAAAGGATACCGGCGTCGTCAGGTTGAGAATGACCCCGGCTGAGCGGTTGAGCACGCCGGCGCCACCGGTGACGCTCGCCAGCATGAAGTTCCAGACAATGATGCCAGCGGTCACGTAGGCGGCATAGTTGAGATCAGCCCCCTCGCCACGACGGAACACGAGCACCAGGCCAGCACTCCAGACAGCCGCGTGCACCGTCTGCCACAAGGGCCCGATGACGGTCTTGCGGTGCATGAACGTGAAGTCGTACCAGCCGAGGAGCAGCCAGTCCCGCCAGCGGGCAAGCCCGGCGGCGATGTCCCTGGCCCCCAGGTTATCGTGACTGTTGCTAATTGCTTTTCACCACCGGCCAAAGGTCGGAATTGTATCCGCCGGCCCCGATGCGGCCAAGCATCGGGAATCCACGCAGCTGTGACCGCGCCCGTTGGCACCGCATGCAGGCGCTAACGGGACTCGCCGGCGCTGTCGTGCATGAGCCAGCGGTGGACCAGCGGATTCAGGCCCGTGCGCAACAGTTCCGGATGAGCGGAAATATAGGCCGCGGTGTTGAAACCGGGAAAGGGATCAATCCCGGCGGGTGCCCCCAGCCGCACAAAATGTTCCGCAGCCGGTAGCCCGGCGTCCGCCGCCGAGGGGTTGGCCGCGAAATAGGCAGCCGGGTCCAGCAGGCCGTGGCGCTGGATGATACCCGTTTCTGTTCTGAAGCCCAGGCTGAGAAACCGCCGCAGACGACAGGCCGGGCTGCGTCGTGCCAGGGCAAACAGCGTCAGCGTCACCGCCTGCACCGATTGCTTGAAATCGCGCGCCGACCACGGCTCGGGCTCCGCCAGGGGATCCCCGTCAACATCGGGAAACGCCCGCCGCAGGGAGTCCAGCAGCCTGCGCATCTCGGCAACCTCATCCTGGTGATGCAGTTGCTGGTCGTGCACTTGCAGCTCGAGTGCTGCCAGCCGCTCTTCCCATTGCATGGCGCCGGGGGAGGCCAGGGATGACACCGCTCCCCGGGCCGGCTCCAAGGCCACCAAACGCTTGAGCAGCAGCTCGTTGATCGTTTCCTGGTCACCGGCGAAGAAGCGCTCGCGCAGCGACGGTTCCCGGGTGAAGTCGGCGGCTCGCTCACGCCAAAGGGCCGATGAATGCGCCTGACTCTCCCGCAAGGCCTCGATTTGCCCGGCCGGCAACTGCCGCTTGCGCAAGCGCGCCAGCAAGGCCGAATCAAGGCGTGAGCGCCCCTCATCCACCGAGGGCAGCGGCTCGTAGCCGAACAATGCGAAATCGTCGTGAAAATACTCGTACACCAGGGCCGCCAGCTCGGGTGAGTACACCGTGTCCAGCGATTCACCGGCCACCACATTCCGATGCTCCAGCGGGACGTCCATTCCCACCAGTGCCTGGACGACGGGCCAATCCTGGTCAGCCTGCTCGACGTGGCCCAGGAAATCGACCAGGTGGTCGGAGCCGCGGAACAGCAGACGGGCCTGGGGCGCGGCATGGTGTTCAAGCTGGTCGTAGTCGGCTTCGACCAGGCGCTCGATGCACTGCTCGAAGCTGCAGCCTCGCCGGATTCCGAGCTTTTCGTAGTAGGCACCAGGACGCTGGCCGGCCAGGATCTTCGACTTGTAGAAGGAGTAGACCCTGGCGTAGGGATTACGGACAAAACTGAAGCGCACCAGTTGAGCGGGAAGCGGTGCAAGGGCTTCGGGCCAGCGTTGCAGGAAGAACTCCAGCGGCGCGACCGCGTCCTGGAAGCCGTGAATGGCTTCCGAGCCATCGTCCAGGGTGTACCGGGGAGGTTCGAAATCCGGCCCGCGACGCATGGCCGACAAGGCCAGGAGGATGGAGCTGCAGGCGGACTTGGCAACGTTGAGGTAGGCAACCCGGCCAACCCGCGGCATGACGTAGAAGCGATTGATCATTCGTCGTCCTGCCCCGGCTCGACAGCCCGCCGGAGTGGCGCCGTAATACGCCACGAGCGGGAGGCGCGAAGCTGCTCAAGGCGGCTGTCGAGCGCCGTCAGCCGGCAACGCTTGGACCATACCCGCTCCTGCAGGGTTTCCAGCTCGTGCAACTCGCGGGACAGGCGCGCTGCACCCGCTTTGCTGTCCCCCAGCGCAAGCGCCTGGCGCCAGGCCTCGCCTCGCGCACCCGACCGCACCAGCTCGACAATCCTCTGCTGCCGTCGGCCCAGGCAGGGAATCGTTCGGGGCAACAGTGCGAAGAGTTCCCTCCAGCGCTCGACCAACCCGGCAATCTCGCGCGCCGATGGTGAGTACCTCGCGAGCAGACCGGCGCACAGGAGCAACTGGGTGACATACATCGGGTAGTACATGGCGCGAAGCAGCTCGGGATCGCTGTACGATTCCACGAACCGGAACACGTCACGGCAATACAGGTAACGATAGTAGACGTCCGACTTGCGGGTTGTCCCGGTGATGGAGGTGGCGCCCACCTGCCGATACTGGTAGGTCGTCAGCGGTGTGATGCTGATCCTCTCTGCCAGGGCATGGGCCTGAATGGAGAACGGGTTGTCCTCGTGCTTTCTGATCAACTCGTTGAAACGAATGTCATGAGCCTGCAGGAACTCGCGCCGAAGCAGCTTGTTGACCGCAATCACGTTGGCACGCAGCTCAGGCAGCTCGAACAGGCGCCGGGCCCGCACCTCGTCGCCAAGATACCGCTCATGCCAGTCGCGGTTCATCTCGCCGCTTTCCGGGTCCCATTTGACGATGCCGCCAATGACCTCGTCCGCCGCGTCCGCACCTGCCATGCAATACAGGTGTTCCAGCGCCTCGGCGCTCGCGTACAGGTCGTCGGAATCCATGAACGTCACATAGTGCCCGGTCGCGCTCCGCAGGCCGGAGTTACGTGCTGCGGCCAGACCACGGTTGGCAGGATGCGTCAGCAGCCGTATACGCGTGTCACCCGCCGCGCAGCGCCGGACAACGCGCGCGGAATCATCCGGGGAGCAATCGTCCACGCAAATCACCTCGATGTTGCGCAACGTCTGGCCGAGGACGCTGTCCAGGCAGGCCTGCAGGTAGGGCTCCACGTTGAAGATCGGGATGATGACGGAAACGCAAGGGGTGTTCATGGAGTCTGGCGACATTGCGGCAGGCCGCCGTCAGCTACGCCGCAGCTTGCGATTGAGCGATGCCACCGGACCGAGCATCCCCCGCAGTGGGCGGGTCAGTTTCCATGAACTCGAGCGAAGCAGCGCCTCGATATCCTGGCCGCGACGAGCCATCACTTTGTCGAGCTGCTTTTCCTCCGCTCGCAGGATGGCGATTTTCTCGCGGACGTCCTGGTCTTGCGTGGCGCGGCCGGCAACGGCGGCCCGCTGCCGCGCCCGGTAGGCGGACAGGACCGCCCCCACATCACCGGCAAGAACGCTGGCATGATAAGCCTGCTCATCCACGTCGCGCTGCAGGTAGTACGCCTTTGCGACCTCGCTGGCAGCCAGCGGGATCAGCGAACGCACGAAGACCTCGAGATCCGCTTCCTCGGGGAAGGCGCTCTCGGCACGAAGCAGGTCCGTGATGAACGCGCCGATTTTCGCGCCCACCTGCTCTTGTACTGCCGGAGCACCGTTCGCATGCACGAAATCGGCAATCTCCAGCAGGGCATCACGCGCATCATGCAATTTCGCTGGCGACGCGGCACCCAGGTAATTGCCCAGCGCGTAGTAGTAGCAGATGGTGGGCAGCAGGCTGATGCTGCGCGCATGGAACTGCGTGCGGAAGGCGAAACTGACATCCTCGGCGTTGCGTCGGTCGGCCGGGAAACCAAGCCCGAATTCGCGCAGGAAGGCAACGCGGTACAAGCGGCCGATAATGGCGTTGTTCATTGCCAGCTCGGGCTTTGCCTGCAGGTCTGTCACGGTGGGCATACTGCCGAGGAACGTATCGGTGTAGTGGCCGGGCAACCAGCCACCTCCGTCGGCAAGAAATGTTGCCAGTCGGGCGAACACCAAATCGGTGGCATCACGCTCGGCCGTTGCAACCAGGTAGCCCAGTGCCCCGGGGGGAAGCCGATCATCGGAATCCAGAAAGCACAGGTATTGGCCGCGAGCCTCGTCGAGGCCGCGCTGGCGGGCCGCCGCGCGGCCGGCGTTGCACTCAAGGGCAAGCAGGCGGGTATTGTTCCCGGTGGTCGAGATTGCCGCGATGCGTGCCCGTTCCGGCTCGTCACTGCCATCGTCGACCACGAGCAGCTCGTAGTTCGCGTAGGACTGGGCCCGGACGCTGGCAACTGCCTTCTCGAAGGCCGCCGAATTGTTCCGGACGATGATGATGACACTCACCAGCGGTGTGCAACTCATGGCTTCAACACCGCGTTGGCCGCGTCATCAGAACTTGTCCCAGACTTCTTCGAGGCTGATCATATTAAACGGCGGTTGGCGATACCAATCAATTTCGCGGAAGTGGGTTGACCCATCACCGACGCCGCAATTGTAGATGGTGCGCTTTGGTGTCGGCCGGTGTACCAGCCCGCGCCTTGCGCAAATCAAGGCCAGGGTCTCGTCCCAGGCAAAAAACCTCCGGAGCGTATCACTGGGCTGCCTCGGTGGGGTGACATCGAGCCGTTTGATGGTCCCGTCATCAAGGTAACCGGCGACCCTGGCGAGGTAGACCGATTCCGGCAGCGAGTACAGCTCAATCAGTTCCGGCAGCACAGCGGCCATCTTGTCGGCGGTGGTCGCCCAGCCCCAACCCTGGAAACGCGAGCATGTCCGCCCTTCCGCCGCCACGAGAAAATGACTCCCGTAGACGGAAAATATGGAATCGTCATGTTCGATCTCGCGCAGGGTCTCGCGGAACACGGTGACGGCATCGGCGGTCGGGAAGCAGTCGTCCTCCAGCACCAGGAAGTGCTTGAACCGCTGCTGCGCGTCCAGCAGGGCGTGGAGCAGCAATTTGCGAAAACCCAGGTGCCCGTTGTGCAACATCACGCCCGCAACGTCATATTGCGCCGCCAGTGCCGCCACCCGATCGGTCCGCGCCTTGAGTCCAGGATTACCCTGATGCCCGTCCACCCACACGTAGGTGCTGTCGATACCGCCCTGGCGCCTCAGGCTTTCCAGAACGGCATTCAGATGCAACTCGCGCTGGTGCCCGAACACGAGAATCCCGAAATCCTCCATACGGCCTCCCGCTGGCTCCCCGCATCAAGTAAACTGCTGAAATCAATGCGAGAAAATTGTACCAGATTGCAGACCTTGCTCCGCCTGACGGAGCGCTTGCGGTGACCAGCGGACGACGACATGCATGGCGGGCGCCTGATAATTGCTGATGCGTCCCTCAGGGATGCCAGGGGGCACCATTACGAGCTCACCCGCCTGATCACCGATGCAGCCCTCGGTCTGGGGCGTCCGGTCGCCTGGCTGACGCACCGGGAATTCGATCTGCAGGAACAGGTTCCTGAACTCGTTCGCTGCTTCAGCACCACCATGTACTCGGCCTACATGCGTCCCGCGCAGGCGCCGTCCAGGGCCGCGAAATTGTTTCGCAAAGCAATGAATGCGGGCCGGATGCGCAGGTTCCGCCGGATGGCGGCATCAACACTGGTGCGCTACACGCGCGGCGACGACAGCGCCTTGCTGGCGGCCATTGAGACGGCCGCCGATGAAATGGCGGCCGGGCTGGAAGCCCTGAAGGCAGGCAACCGCGACCAGGTGCTCGTGCACACCGCCGATGGGCTGACCTACTGGGTCGTACTCGCCCTGATGCTTGGAACGGACCCGGATTCCCTGCCGACATTCCATATCGCCACGCCGTACGACAAGGGCACGATACCGAATCTGCACAAGAGCCTGCCCCTGTCGGGCGCAGTCGGCAGCCTCGAGCTGCTGGGCCTGCTGGGTCGCAAGGTCCACCTGTACGGGGAGAACGAGTCAGTCGCGCGTGTGCTCAGCCGGGAACTGGGTGCACAGGTGGCCCCGGCCCCGTTGCCCGCCCGCTTCGAGGCCTCGGCTGAGGCCGGCCCGTCGTCTGAATCGCTTCGGATCTGCTATCTCGGGCCGGCCCGCGAGGAAAAGGGCTTCCTGCTGCTGCCCGACCTCATCGAGGCAATACTGGAACGCCCGCCATCGACGGACGTGGAATTCTTCATCCAGTGCCCGCCGCAGATTGTCGGTTACTCACAGGCGATAATGACTGCCATTGCCCGCCTTCAGAACCTGCCCGGCGACAAGGTTCGCCTGTTCGACCAGCATCTTCCAAGCGCGGCTTTCGAGCGCGAACTCCGCAACAGTGATCTCGTTCTGCTGTTGTACGACCAGCAAAAATACGCGGTCCGGGGCTCTGGCATCGCGCTGGACGCGCTGTGCATGGGCAAACCCATACTCACGACCAGCGGCACCCACCTTGCAGCGCTGACCGCCGGCGGCGCCGGTGAATCCGGGGCCGACCCGGGCGCCTACGAGGCGGGGCTTCGACGGCTCGTCAACAACTATCCCGCGTACCGGGCTGCGGCCGTGCGCAAAGGACGTGAGTACGCGCTGGAGAACTCGGGCGCGCGCTACCTGGAGCGGCTGGAACGCGCGGAGCAATCCGCCAACAGCGCGCCTGAGACCCGGGACCGGCCACTCGTCGTGCTCGCCACTTCGCGTCGGCACGACGACGCCGCCGGCTCGGCATGGGCCGCAATGCGCGCACCCTACTTCCAGAGCCGGGGCTACGATACGTTCATCGCCTGCGTGGAGCCGGGCCGGCATTACCAGCGCGCAATCCTGCTCCTTGACGATGGCCCACCCGAAGCGGTGGGCGGGACGACACGGGCCTCACTGCCCTGGTCCGGACGCTACGGGGAATCGGCAGCGCTTCACTACTACGCCCGGGCACTGCGGCGCAGAGGCGTCGTGGACGATGGCCGCAGCATCGCGCTCGCCCAGGACGTCGATGCAATGAAGATGCTGCGCCGGCTCTTCCCGGCTGGAAACATCGTTCTCGAAAAGCCTGCGCGTGTGCCGCATGCCGGCAACCGCCTGGTCGCGGCGAGTTCAGCCCCGCTGCGCAACTGGCTCCAGCGCGGCCGGGCGCCTGCCTACGGGCCGGTCTGGCGCCCGTTTTTTCTGCCGTTGCCGGCGCCGTCGACCGCCCACGCCCCATCCTCCCTGCACGCGGGGCTGGACATACTGGTAGTCAATCACCGGCGCATCCTGCAGGACAGTGATTTTGCTGCCTTCAGGGAGTCGATGGGCAGGGCGGCTCACTGCCAGGTGCTGGGTTGCGGCTTCGCCACCGGCGACACCCTGGACAGCCTGCCTCTGCATGAAATGCTGGACAAGCAATTCGACGTCGCCGTCTTGCCGCTGGGCAGACCAACGCACGACTGGATGGATGTCGCCCTGGCGTACGCCAATGCCGGCATGCTCGTCATGGCACTGGGGCAGCCGACCCCCGGGTTGCCGTGGCCGGTGTTCACCAGTGTCGAAGAACTCGTGAACCACATTGCCACCCTCGCGCCGGCCGGAATGCGCCACGCGGCACGCTGGAGGCAGCACTGCCGGCTGGCGCAGGCGTATGCGCCGATTGAATGGGAAGTGCGGTTCCGGGCCGGGTTGCAGGCCAGTGGCGCGCACACGCCGGCCGCGGTAACCGTCATGAAGGCACCCCGTCCATCGCCGGCAGTGGCGGCATGGCCGGAACTGGTCAGGCCGCGATGAGCCAACCCGCCCACCCGCCGGACATTCCAGGGCAATGCCAGCTTTCCGCTCCGGTGGTGCCCCGGCACCGGGCAGTGCCGGGATGATCATACTCAGTTGTTCGTTGCCGAAATCGGCCAGCTCTCTCGTTGTCCGCTACGAGCTGGATCTGCTCGAGCGCAGCACGCTTCGCAATGGCCAGGCGGCCTTCGAGGCCGCATTCGGGTCCCGCTACATTCATCGCCTGACACCAGCCATCACGCTGCGCCTGGGCTGGCTCATGTTCCGCCACGGCACGTTCGTGGTGAAAACCCACATGCCCCCGACAGCGAGCGTACGCCTGCTTATCGCCCTGGGGCTCGCGCGGGCCACGTACTCCTACCGGGATCCTCGAGACGTCATCCTGTCCCTGATCGACCATGGTCGCCGCTCGGCAAAAAGTCGCTCGGGAAAGCGGCCATTCGTGGAGTTCGATGACGTTATCGGCTCCATTCGCCGGGTGCGGGCGTTCCTGAAATCCACGAACGAGTGGGAACGATTCGGTCGCGCGCTGTTCATCCGGTATGAAGACCTGATGACCAACAAGCTTGCGCAGTTGCAACGCATGAACCAGTACCTCGGTACGGGTATCGACGATGCCGGGCTGCGGGCGATTATCGCGCATCACGAACGGATCAAGGCGCGCGCATGGAATTTCAACAAGGGCACCAGCTTCCGCTACCGCGAGGAGATGACAGCACAGGAGCAGCGCGAAACCACCGAGGCGTTCAGGGAGTTCCTGGAGGCTCACGGCTACGACGTGGACACAGCACCCCGCGAAGCAGCCGCCGGCGGGGACTGAACGGCAACAGCGGCGCTCACCCGCAGCCGTCGGGGCTTCCGGCCCCGGCATGGTGACCCGCACCTGGCAAGGACGCGGCAGCCGGCCGTCCCGAATGGCTGCCGGGTTCGCGACGACGCCTGCTGCCGCGATCGATCCAGCCGCGTCGGACCCGCTCCCGGGCAGCGGGCAACAGCAGGCTGCGGCGGATTCCGTCGCCGGCAACACCGGGCGCCTGGCGCCGGTTCCGCGGGCCTCACCCGGGCCCGCCAGCCGCCGGCCGGCGGGCCGCTAGTTCGTCGGCGACACGGCGCGCGCCGTTTCCAGCGCCATCACGATGTGCTCGGCCAGCCTGCGGACCGATTCCGATGGCCGTCGCGAGCGCACTGACAGCGCCATTTCCGTATCCGGCAGGTTGGGCATGCGTTCCTGTTCGCCAACCACCTGGAAGCCGGCGGGTACCATTTCCTTGGGCAGGATGGTCACCCCCAGGCCAGCCCGGACGGCCGCCTGGGAGCCGGCCAGGCTGGTGCTCTGGTAGGCGATGCGCCAGGGTCGATCCACCGCGTTGAGTGCCGAGATGGCACGGGCCCGGTAGACGCAGGGATCCGGGGACACCACCAGCGGCACCTCTTCCTGCTCGGTGACCACGTCGCGGTCCGCGGCCGCCCAGACCAGCGGCTCGCGCCAGACGCGGATCCCGCTTGATGGGCCCTCCGGCTCGCGCTTGATCAGCACCAGGTCGAAATCCCCGGCGCGGAAGCGGCGCATCAGGATGCGGGTGAGCTCACAGGACACCTCCAGCTGCACCCGCGGGTGCGCCCGCGCGAAACCGGCCAGCACCCGCGGCAGGTGCGTGGTGGCGAAATCCTCCGGCGTGCCGAGACGCACGGTGCCCTCCAGCTCCGGCTCGAGCAATCGGGACAGCAACTCGTCGTTCATGCGCAGCAGCTGGCGCGCGCGGCCCAGCACGAACTCGCCTTCGCTGGTGAGCCGGACCTTGCGCGTATCGCGCTCGAACAGACGATGACCGACCGTCTCCTCCAGTTTCTTGATCTGGGCGCTGATGGTCGACTGCGTCTTGTGCAATTCCTCCGCAGCGCGGGTGAACCCACCGGCATCCACCACCATCGTGAAACTTCGGAGCAGATCCAGGTCGAGATTGACCATGACCGCGCACACCTCCTGTGAATATGGACTGCCCGCATGATATATCGCCATTCCCGATTTGTTAAATCGCATTTAATTGTTTTGCGAATGAGTAAGGCAACCCGATAATCGTGTGGTTCCAGAATGGAATGCCCTGAACAACGTGACGCACCAGATAAAAAAGCCCTTGAGGCAATCGGGTACTCCTTGCCGGCGGCCGCGGTTCCCCCGACCACGTCCCGTGCCTGCAGGTGTGCCCATGGCGCTGCCCTGCCCCGCGTTTCACGCCTCCCCCGTGCGCGAGGCCTCAGGGCGGATTACCTCCGGAACCTCCGGGTCGCTGCCCACGGCGGCGATGCAGTTCAGCGCCGCCCGACCAGGCAAATCCTGCACCAGCAAAGCAGTGCCTGGCCGGGCCCTGGCGGAAGGGGCGGCCCTCGTGGTCGTCCCTTCCGCATTTTTTTCCCTGCAGGAAATTCTGGTTACGGCATGACACGGTTTGAACACATCCTGGTTTACGCCGAGGGGGATGACAGCGCCGCGCTTGAGCGCGTGGTCGAGTTTGCAACCACCCAGGATGCGCGCATCACCGTCTGCGACGTGGTCGCGCTGCCGCCAACCGACAGCCGCAACCCGGCGCAGGAAGAACGCCTTCACGACCTCATGTGGACCGACGCCTTCGAACGCCTGCGGCGCCTGTGTGCTCCGCACCAGAAGCGCCTGCCGATCGACTACACCGTACTGAGCGGCCACGCCTTCCTTGCCATCACCGAGCAGGTCGTGCGGCAACGATTCGATCTGGTCGTGCACCTGGCCGCTCGCAACACCCGCAGCGCAGGGGTGGGGCTGGACGCCACCGACATGCACCTGGTGCGCAAATGTCCATGCGCGGTATGGACGCTGCCGCCGGGTGGCAGCAACAAACTGCAAAACATCGTCCTGGCCGTGGATCGCGATCATCATGGTCGCAACCGCAATGCCGAGGCATTCACGCGGGAGCTGGCGCGCACGGCGTTGCTGCTGGCGCAGGTGAATTCAGCGGTGGTCCACGTGGTACACGCCTGGCAGGTCTATGGCCGTGAACTGCTCGAAGATCCGCGCGCCGGCCTTGGTGTCGAAGCGCAGCGGGCTCACATTCGCCGCTGGCGCGATATGCAGCGCCGCTGGTTCGAACAGCTGGTCGCGGAGATACGGGCCATGGCCGGCGGCCGGAACGAAATCCGCGCCCATCTGCCGGAAGGCGACCCCGCCGAAGCAACTGCACAGATACTCTCGCAGGTCCGCGCCGATCTGCTCGTGATGGGCACCATCGGCACCAGCAGCGTGCCCGGGCTGCTCATCGGCACGACCGCGGAAACGCTCCTCGCCCGCATTGCCACCGCCGTGTTCAGCGTCAAGCCCAGCGGCTTCACCTCACCGCTGAAGTTTGGCCGCCGCAACAGCGAACCGCAGCCGGAGCAGGCCAGATTTCAAAGCACTGGAGCACCGTCATGATGAACCCCGTCGAGAAACTGCCCGAGTTCGCACGAACAGACCCTGTGCCGGCGGCCTCACTGCCGCCTTGCGACTGCCAGGCCCTGGTGATGGCCCTCGCCAGCTGCGACCAACCTGACAGCGCCATGCTCGGGACCGTGCTGGACGCCCTGCGCAACGGCGCCACGCTGCCGACGGCGCAGTTCCGGCAGCTGGCAAGGCTGCTGGTACAGGCCAACGACGAGACCATCGCCTGGCTGCTGTTGAACTGCCTCACCTTCGGCCCGCGCGAGTGCATGCCAGCCGAACACCTGTTCCGCGTCCTGGCCCGCCTCGTGCAATCCGCTTCACCTTTCATACGCCAGGCGGCCTGCCAGCACCTGGCGCAGTTGCATACCCTGGACCTGCGCTTCGAGGCGCGCGCCAAGCGCGTGATCTGCCAGGTGATGAACGACGAGGCCGGTGTCGCCAGGGACCGTTTGCAGGCATTGCTGCGCCGCTGCTGAGGCGGCACTGCCGGTCTGTTGCGCACAGTGTCGGCGCACCATCGTGGTGCGCCGGCCGACACCCCGGCTTGCCTGCTTCCCCCACTGAGCCGGAGGGCGCTAACTGAGCGCGCTCGGTGAGACTCGTGCTGATTGGCCGGCTAGCCGGTAAATGCACCAACGAGGCCACAGCCGGATAGGCGGGCGCCGCGCGCCAACCGGGCTGGCCTGCATGCAACGGCTGGGCAGACGCAGAGGCCAGGCGGAAATGACAGGCGATGTCTCCCGCCACCGCCCGTTCTGGCCTTCACTGCGTCGATAGCGGCCGCCGCCGGGCGAAAGCCTGGCCAGCACGGCCAGATCGTTGCTTTCTTGCCACCCCTTGTGCAGCCCCGTTGCGTTGAGGACGCATTCCCGCGCCATTAGTCGCTATACTCATGGTTTCGCGCCACGAAAATAGTATACAATCGCGCAGACAATCTATTGGGCGGTCCGGCCGTCCTGAGTAAACAACGTCGACCTTCAAGGAGATCCGCCAGTGACTCGCAACTTTGTATACAAACAAAATGGCCTTGCCGCCGCCATCGCCCTCGCGATCGGTACTGGCGCAAGCCCGGTTCAGGCAGCGGACGCCCTGGAAGAGGTGGTCGTCACCGGCCTGCGGCGGGAAAGCTCGCTGATCGACGCCCCGGTGTCGGTCAACGTCTTCAACGCCGAGCAGATCCGTGACGCCCAGATCGAACGCCCGACCGATTTCGCCGCCCTCACGCCCGGCGTGACCATGGTGCAGTCGAACATCCCCGGTGAAGCCTACGTCACCATTCGCGGCAACACGCAGAACCGCCTGGGTGAATCCTCGGTCGCGCTGGTCATCGACGGCGTGCAGTCGATCGACCAGAACAACATCAACCAGGAGCTGTTCGACATCGAGTCGATCGAAATCCTGAAGGGCCCGCAGGGCGCCTTGTACGGCCGTAACGCCATCGGTGGCGCCATCGTCATCAACACCAAGAAGCCCGGTGACGAGTGGGAAGGCAAGGTGCGCGCCGGCTACGGCAATGGTGACGAGAAGCTCATCCAGGGCACGGTGTCCGGCCCGCTCATCGCCAACACCCTCGGCATGACCGCGGGTGTCTCCTACCTGGATCGCGATGGCTTCTGGGACAACGACATCACCGGCGAGGACGTGGACCGCTTCGAAGACCTCACCGGCTTCCTGCGCGTGATGTGGACGCCGAACGACCGCTTCACGGCCGACTTCAAGGTCAACCGCGTGGAGATGGAAGGTGGCGGTATCAACTGGAACGCGCTCATCTCGGGTATCCCGGGTCTGAACACCTCGCCCGTGTTCAGCGGCGACGTGACCAACATCCCGTTCCAGAACAACATCGGCGGCTTCTCCGAAAACGATCGCACCAACGCCTCGCTGAATCTCGACTACGAGAGCGATTTCGGTACCTTCACGGTGGTGGGCGCCTATGCCCTGGTGCGCGATTTCTACGGCTCCGACTCGTATCCGTACTTCAACGATCCGGGCCTGTTCAACACCTTCTTTCCGCCGGGCAGCGTGATCGGCCTGGGCGCGCAGACCCAGAACACCACGCGCGAATCGGAAATCATGACGGTCGACGCACGCTTCTCCTCGCCGTCCGAGAACCGTTTCCGCTGGACCGTCGGCGCCTTCTACGCGGATTTCGAAATCGTCAACCGCAACATCACCGGCGCGGACACCGACAACGTCCTGCTCGCCGGTGACGTGCCGCACCCCTTCGGCAGCACCAACCAGACCCTGGGCTTCCTCGCCGACACCCAGAACAACGACGCCTGGGCCGTGTACTTCAGCGCCGACTTCGACTTCACCGACAAGCTGACCGGTACCGTCTCGCTGCGCTACGACAAGGAAAACAAGAGCCAGGTTGACGAGGCCTTCCCCAACGCACCGGCGCCCGGCGAAACCCGTCTGAACCTCAACCCCGGCTGCGCCGACCCGGCGGTGCCCTGCCTGATCCCCACCTGGAGCAAGCAGGAG
>CAYGQN010000009.1:0-25816 GCA_964351795.1 uncultured Gammaproteobacteria bacterium | reverse complement strand
CGGCAAACAGTCCAGTGGTACATCGACAACACGGCGTGGACCGAGCGAATCACCTCCACCAGTTCCGTGACTTCCATATCCTTCAACAGGTAACCGAGGGCGCCGGCTTTCAGGGCGCGCTGAATCAGTGCGTCGCCGGTTTCGGTGGTGAGGGCGATGATGCGGGCACCCGGGTCGGTCGCGCGCAGCGCAGCGATCGCTTGAACCCCATCGATGCCGGGCAGGCGCAAGTCCATCAATGTGATGTCGGGCCGCAGTTGGCCATACAGAACGATGGCCTCCTCACCCGTTGTAGCCTCGCCGGCCAGTTCCAGCTCCGGCGAATTCCCGATCACGGCGGCCAGTCCCTGGCGGAATACCGGATGATCGTCCACGCACAGTACGCGGATAGGCGAGGCCCCTGTGTCCGAATCGGCGCCCGGCTGGTTCATGGCGCGCAATCCTCCGGGGCCCGCGGTACCCGGATGCTGACGTAGCAGCCCTCGCTCAGGGCACTTTCGAGGCGGATGGTCGCGCCGATGACGCGCGCCCGCTCCTTCATCCCCGGTATGCCGAAGTGCCCGCTTCGACCGGTTTGCAGAATCCCGGCTTCCACCCCTACCCCGTCATCGCGGATCTCTATCTCCAGCTCACTTGAGAACGCCACCCGGACGCGGACACAGGAAGCACGGGCATGGCGTGCCGCGTTCGACAGCGCCTCGCGGCAGATGCTGAGCACCTCGTGGCCTGTCTCGGGCGGGACGGGCCATGGACTGCCCTCCGATTGCAGATCCCATGCGACCCCCACGCCACCGAGGATCTCCTCCAGCATGGCCGACAGGGTGGCGCCGATATCCTTAACCGAGCGTGATGTCGAGCGCAGCAGGGACAACACCTGGCGGCCCTCGCTGATCGCCTGGGTTGCCGAGTCCAGCGAGGCCTGGAGCATCTCCAGCGCGCTCGGATCATTCCGCCGCGAGCGTTCTATACCCACTTCCAGGAGAAACCGAAGCCCTTGCATATTCTGCAGCAGGGTGTCGTGCAGGTCGCGGGCAATTCTTACCCGCTCCGCCGCCTGCTCCATGCGGGCCCGACGCTCGAGATCGTGGATCCGGCTCATCTCCTGCTCATGTGTCCCGGCCTCGGCCAGCGAACGCTCCATCTGGTGCGTCAGCATCCGAAAGAAGCCCATGTGCTCGTCATCCAGCCGTTTATGCGGCGAGATACCGACCACCATGGCCGCATTCAGCCGCTCATCCCGGTAGGGCTCCAGGGAAATCATCATTGCCTCGCAGGCAGGGGTTTTCCATGCGCCCAGGGGCACTGGACGAGCGTCGGGACCGAGGCCGAAGGCGACGATTTTCTCGGCACGTGCGCGCCTGACAAGCTCTGCCAGCCTGTCGTCGCCGTCCAGTTCGATGCGCTCGGGACTGAGCGGATCACCGGCCGAAAGGCCGGCGGATGCCACCAGCCGCGCCTGCGCATCGTCCTCGCGCCACAGGTACAGGGCGGCAAAGGGCAGGTCGCACCGGTTCTGCGCAAAGGTTTTTGCCGCGATCTGCAGCATCTGCTCCGGGGATCGCGCCTCCCGGGCCTCAACCCCGAGTTTCTGCAGCGTCCGCAGTCGGCGCTCCCCGATGACGCGGACGGACGTTTCCGGCAGCGTCGCGAGCACACCCTCGATCTCACCGGACTGATCGAAGATCGGCGTATAGCTGAACGAGCAGTAGAACTCCTCCACGTAACCTGCGCGGTTGAGGAACAGCGGAATATCGTCGCCACCTGTGGTGTCGCCGCTGCTAAGGGTGCGTTTCATGAGCGGGCCGATGACATCCAGGATTTCCGGCCATACCTCGTCAACAGCGAGCCCCAGTGCCCAGGGGTGCTTGTCGCCGAGGATGGAGGCGTACGCGTCGTTGTAGATGACCCTGAAGTGCTGCCCCCAATAAATGCAACTGCACATTCGCGAGCCGAGGCAGAGCTGGAGCGCCATCTGCAATGAATCGGACCAGCCCGACAAGGGGCCCAGTTCGGTCTGCTCCCAGGGATATTCCCTGATCCGACGCGCCATGCCGCTACTGGTGGCGAGGCTGCTTTGGGCAACGTCGGCCGGTGCTGCATCGAACAATCGATAAAACATCGCAATACCGCCGCTGCCCGCCGTTGGTCGACTTCCGGACACCCTCCGCACGTCACTGGCGAGCCGTGGCGATGGACGTGCTGGGCGAAGGGAGAGCCCGCACCGGGTGCTGCAGCGTCAGGGTCGGGACGAGTCTGCCCGGCATGACGGGATCCGACCTGCAGCGCCGAGCATCCTAGCGCCGGTGGGTCATCGGCTCAATCGGGGGATTCCGGGAGCGGTTGCGCGCAGGCACTCAAATACCGCGCGCATACCGGCGAGTGCCGGCACGGACAACGCTTGCGGCAACCGCGCGTGCGGGATTGCTTGCAGGTACCGACCGAAGGGTTCAGCGGGTTCGACTCCCGCTCCCGGCACCAGCACGGCCCGGGCGGACACGCCGGCCCGGCGTGCCTACTCCTTGCCGAGGTTCTGGCGGAAGGCGCCCGGCACGTCGTGGGCGTCCAGGGTCTTGTGCAGCTCGCCGTACAGGTCGCTCAGCAGGGGCAGCATGCGGCTGCGGAAGGTCTCGCGCAGGCAGCGGCGCACGTTGGCGTTGTCCACGTGCTCGGTGACCGACTCCCACAGCGTGCGGCACAGGCGCGCCGGCAGCAGCGGATTGTTGGTGGTGTCCAGCTTCTGCGCCAGCACGTTGGCCAGGCGGATGTTCAGCTCGAACACCCGCGACTTCAGGGCATCCTCGATGTGCTGGACGGCGGCCGCCAGGGCCGCGGACTGGGCCACCTGGTCGTTCTCGACCATGCCCATCTCGTCTTCGGCTTCCTCCGCGGGCCGGCCGGTGGCCATGGCCACGATTTTCGAGCGCACCGGCGCCAGCACCATCTCCTGGGTATCGTCGAGGCCGGCCATCTCGGCCACGGCCAGCATGAGCTGGCGCTCCACCGAGCGGCCGATGGCGTTGGCCTTGGAATCGATGGTTGCCGCCTCGGCCGCCACCGTCTCGCGCAGCTCGGGATGGTCCTCGCCCAGCTGATGCAGGCGACGCACCACCTCGGTTCGCAGCGTCCAGGTCATGTTCGGCAGGTGCCGCTCCAGGGTCTTGCGACAGCCGCTCATGACCTTCGACTTGTTCCAGACCGGCGCCCGGGCGCTGCGCTTGCGGGCCTCGGTTTCGGCCCTGGCGCGTTCGGCCACGGCCATCTGCGCCAGCACCCGAAGGGCGGCCTTCTGTTCCTCACCCACCTTGCGGAAGCGCACGCCGATACCGTGCGGCGTCTTCCACATGATGCGCACTTCGAAGGTGACGAAATAATCCGGCGAGTGCTCGGCATCGGGCGCGAAGCGCACGACGATATCCGAGCCCTCCTTGAGGGGTTCGCGCCCGCCCTCGGGCACCAGCAGATCGTAGCTGAGCAGCATGCCCGAGCTGGAGATGTCGCAGATGCGGCAATCGTACACCGCATCCATCTGGCCCATGATGCGGGCAGGCACATCAACCTCGTGGCGCAGGTGACGACGCCTGTGGCCCCACTCCCCGCGGTCGGTATCCTTACCGTCTGTGATCTCTTCGGTCATGGTACGGGCATTCATGGTAGGCACGCGGTCACGATTCGGGAATGTGACAGCGTAGCGGCAAGCCGAATCAATACTTTAGCAAAGCACGCGGAAAATGTCGGGAGAGATT
Organism: uncultured Gammaproteobacteria bacterium; assembly: GCA_964351795.1. GTDB lineage: Bacteria > Pseudomonadota > Gammaproteobacteria > JADZEE01 > JADZEE01 > CAYGQN01. The sequence goes on along the minus strand of CAYGQN010000009.1, from coordinate 22,073 downwards.
GCCCGCGCCCGCGGGCACCCGGGCGTCAGCGCAGCAGGCGGGCCCGCTGGAACAGCTCAAGCTCGGGGTAGGGGGGCTGGTCGAAGCCCAGCCACTCGCGCAGGGGCTCGATGATGGCCCGGTACTGGGATTCCACCAGTTGCCGGGACGTGGGATTACCGACGCGGCGGGGAAAATTCAGCACCTGCTCCAGTGCCCGCAGGATCCCCACCACCTGCGGATCATCGCAGGCCAGCAGCCACTCCAGGCCGGCAACAACGCGCCCGCGCAGCAGCCAGGTGGGAAAGCCGTGGGCGATGCGATCCTCCCAGGCCCACTGCGAGGGATGCCTGGGCTGGCGCGGCGCGATGGCCGTCCAGCGGTGGAACAGGCGCAGGAACTCGGCGCCGAGGGGCGGCGGCTCGCCTTCCATCGCGGCACCGAGCTCGTCGTAGATTGCCGGCAGGTCGATACCGCCGCCGTGTTTCTCGCATGCATGCATGGTTGTAATCATCAGGCTCCGCGGCCCGCTGTTCCGATAGCCCATTCAAGCCCGCCGGCATGACAATTTCAAGCATGCCGTCGTCTTGACAAACGCGCTTGTCGCGGGGCTTGTACCAACCGCCGATTCGGGGTTATACCGCAGCTCCCGCTGACAGGAGCAACCCGATGGTCGCCACCCACAACACCATGATCAACGGCAACCGGCTCAAGCTCGGTTTCTTCTCCGCCAACTGCTCCGGCGGGATGGCCATCACCAACGTGCCCGAGCGCTGGGGTGCCAGCTGGGAGGACAACCTCGCCCTGGCGCGCCTGTGCGACACGGCCGGCATCGAGTTCCTGCTGCCGGTGGCCCGCTGGATCGGCTATGGCGGCGGCAGCTCGGGTTTCCACGACGACGTGCTGGAAACCATCACCTGGTGCGCGGGGCTGCTGGCGGCCACCGAGCGCCTGACGGTGTTCGCGACCACGCATACCGCCTTCTTCCATCCCATCGTTGCTGCCCGCCAGTTCGCCACCATCGATCACATCAGCAACGGCCGCTTCGGGCTGAACGTGGTCTGCGGCTGGAACAAGATGGAATACGACATGTTCGGCATCGACCTGCCCGAAGCCCACGATGCCCGTTACGCCATGGGCCAGGAGTGGTTCGACATCGTGCAGAAAATCTGGACCAGCGAAACCCCTTTCGACTGGGACGGCGAGCACTACCGGCTGCGTCATGTGCTCGGCTCGCCGCGGCCGCGTTACGGCCGCCCGCCGGTGATGAACGCGGGCTCCTCGCCGCAGGGCCGGGATTTCGCCCTGCGCAATGCCGATTACCTGTTTACGGTGCTCACCGACCTCGACAACGCCGCGGACGAGGTGGCGACAATCCAGGCCCTGGCCAGCGAACAGACGCAGTTCCGCGGCGTGTTCACCACCGCGCACGTGGTCTGCCGGCCGAGCCGCGCCGAGGCCGAGGACTACTACGCGCACTACGCCGGGGAAATGGCGGACTGGGATCGCGTGGACGCCCTGATGCGCCTGCAGGGCATGCACTCGCAGTCCTGGCCGGAGGCGCACTATCGCCAGTTCCGGGAACGTTTCGCCGGTGGTCTCGGCACCTGGCCGATCGTCGGCAGCCCCGATGACGTCGCCGATACCCTGGCCCGGATCAGCGGCGCCGGTTACCACGGGGTGGCGATGGGCCTGGTGAACTACACCGAGGAGTTCCCGTTCTTCCGCGACGAGGTGCTGCCGCGCCTGGTCGCGCGCGGCCTGCGCGAGGCCTGAGCCGCGCCGCGCAGCACCCGGGACGACGCGCCATGGCGCGGTGCCGGGCCTGGTGAAGCCTAGCCGCTCACGCGTACCGTGAGCACGTCGCAGCCGGCCTGGTGCACGATGGCGCTCGCGGTCGAGCCGAGCAGGCGCGACAGCCCCTTGCGGCCATGGCTGCCCACGAGAATGAGGTCCACCTCCTCGGACTTCGCCAGTTCCAGGATGATGTCGGTCGTGGCGCCGGCGCGAACGAAGCGCTGCGCATCGGCCACGCCGTGGCTGGCGGCGTACTCGTCCAGGCCCGCGCGGGCATTGTCCAGGCGCGCCTGTTCCATTTCCGGATCCCCGGCCATCGACGGCACGCCAAGCGGAAACGGCCCGGCAACAATATCCGGCGGCAGGGGTTCGATGACGTACACCAGCAGCAGTGTCGCACTGTAGCGGCGAGCGAGATCCGCGCCCTGCTCAATAACCTCATGGTTGTCATGGGCAAGATCGATGGCGAGCAGCATTTTCCGGTAGTCGGTCATGGCGCCTTCCCCTGTGTGTGGCTGTCCAGGTACTGCACATCGTGCGCGGCCTTCTGCGAGCACGTACAATGCCCTCGCGTCAGGCCATAATCACAAGCATAGTTGAACACAGCCGGAAAACGATATTCATGGACAAGCACTACAGGGCGATTCTGGAGTCCATTGGTGAAGACCCGGATCGCGACGGACTCCTGAAAACGCCCGAGCGCGCGGCCAAGGCCTTCGCCTTTCTCACCCAGGGCATGCAGCAGAACCTGCAGGAACTGGTGAACGAGGCCGTGTTCGAGGTCGACACCACCAACATGGTGATCGTCAAGGACATCGAAATCTACAGCCTTTGCGAACATCACCTGCTGCCGTTCTTCGGCCGCTGCCACATCGGCTATATCCCCAATGGCAAGGTCCTCGGCCTGAGCAAGCTCGCCCGCATCGCCGACATGTTCGCGCGCCGCCTGCAGGTGCAGGAACGCCTGACCAACGAAATCGCCAAGGCCATCATGGACGTGCTCAACCCGGACGGCGTGGCCGTGGTGATGGAGGCCCAGCACCTGTGCATGATGATGCGCGGTGTGGAGAAGCAGACCTCCAAGACGGTCACCTCCGCCATGCATGGCATCTTCCGGCACTACGACGCAACACGCACCGAATTCCTGGAACTGGTCGGCCATCGCTGAGGAGGCCCGCATGCGCACAGCACGGACACGGCAGCACCTGGTGGGCCTGGCAATCATTGCACTGCTCGCCATCAGCGCAGCCCAGGGCGCCAGCGGTGCCATCCGCACCGGCAAGGACTACGTCAAGGAGTGCGCCAGCGCCGAGGATGCCGACAAGCGCGACTGCCGCGATCCCATCTTCGGCGAGGTGCTGGCGCTGCAGGGCAACCAGTCCCGCCAGCCCAACCCCTTCGCGCGCTGCCCGGTGGAAATCTTCGAGCCGGACGCGTTCGCCGACGTGCTGGAGAAACTGCAGCTGGCGGTGGTGGGCTGGCTGAAGAAGAACCCGGCCATGCAGGACGAACCCATGGGCGGGCTGGTGCGCATCGCTCTGCGCGAAATCGACGTCTGCGCGGCGGTGCGCTGACAACGCGGTTCGCGGCGCCACTCAGCACCGCAATTCACGGCCGCCGCTTGTTGCCGGCCTCTGAGGGTCGCCGGCCGTCATTCACGGTTCACCCATAGCCGGCGCGGCAGCAGAAGCCTGCCGGACCGCCGCTTCGCAAAGCCGCATGGCCCCGGCTCAGTCCGCGGCATCCCCGCATCGCGACAGACCACAATACTGCGGCAACACCGCGGCACCGGCACATCACGGGATGCCCGACGCGGGCCGCAACCCGCGCCGGACCACCCCAACTTACAGCACCCGCAGGGCCAGCCCGAGCGTGTCGGCATCCGCCTCCAGGGTCTCGCGGCTGCCGATGATGGCCAGCTGCTCGCGCTCCGGGGCCAGGTACTCGAGGGCAACGCGCTGCAGATCCGCCAGCGTCACCGCCAGCACCCGCTCGCGCATCTGGCGGCGGAAGGCCGGCGTGCGATCGAACAGGGCGTTGTAGTGCGCGCGCACGGCTTCACCGGCCGGTGAGCGTGGCTGGTCGAGGTCCTTGACAACCCCGAGGATGGCCTCCTCCAGCCGCTCGGCCGGATGCGCACCCTGCAGCCACTCCAGGCTGCGGCGGAAGTCCGCCACGGTCCCGGCCAGGCGCGGATCGCGGTAGGAGTAGAACCGCATGCTCGCCGAGTCCGCATCGTAGTTGGCACCGCCGCCATAGGCGCCGCCCTGCTCGCGGATGGCACGATGCAGGAAGCCGTCGCGCAGGAAATGGCCCAGCACGGCGAAGGCCGCGGCATCGGGATGCGCCGGCGCCACCGCCGGGTAGGCGGCGGCGCAGAAGTTCACCTGCGTGCTGGTGATCCAGCCCTCGCGAACGCGTTCACCGCCACCACCGATGGCCAGGCGCGCGGGTGCACCGTCGGGGCCGTGCAGGGGCGCCAGCGCTGCCGCCAGCGACTCGGCTATGGCGTCCTCCCCGCTGCCGTCACTGACCACCAGCACTTCCGGCCGGCCTTCCAGCACGCGGGCGTGCAGGGTGGCCAGCGCCCCGGCAAACTCGCGCAGCACCGCCTCGTCGGCGAAGCTGTCGTCCAGCTGCTTCAGGCTCTGCACACCGCCAAGGCCATGCCAGTGATGGCCCAGCCACGCCGCCGGGCCGATGTGCCGGGCCGCCGCCGTCGCCGCCAGCGAGTGGCCGCGGTAGGTGACCTCGGCCTCGGCATCGCCGCGGGCCTGGGCAATCAGCTCGCGCATGCGCCGCAGCTCGTCGAAGCGCGCAGCCGTCGTGCTCTGGCCCAGCAGTGCCGCCAGCGCGGCCTGCTGACGGGCCAGGCCCTCGGCGGACATGATGAAATACCCGCTCAGCGCGCCGGCATCATCCACGGCGCTGCGCACACTCACCGAGGCATCGATGTGGCCGGTGCTCGACTGCCTGGCCTGCATGGCCAGGTAGTCGTCGCTGCCGGCGCCAAGCTCGGGCATGAGATCCGCCAGCAGCGCCAGGCGGGCGATGGCGTCGGCATCAAGCTCGCCAAGGCCGAGCGCAATCTGCTCGTGCACCAGGCCGTTGGTGCCGGCGCGATACCAGTGCGTGCTGATCCCGCCCACGGGCCGCTGCTCGCCTTCGGGCACGCGCACGTCGGCGGGCACATCCTCCACGCCCACGCGCGGCAGCAGGCCGGGATCGTCCTCGGCCTCCTGGCGTTGCGTCAGCGCGGTCGCCAGTTCAACCACGTTGCCGCGATCGGCATCCGTCAGGCGGCTGGTGAGTTCGGCCAGCGCCTCGGTCTCGCGCTGGCGCTCGCGCTCGGCGGCCTGCAGGTCCGGCACCATGGTCAGCACCACGCGATGGCCGTTGTCGAGCAGCAGTTCGCGCACAGCGCGCTGGATGAAGTCCGGCTCGGCGGCGAGTTCGCGCAAGTCGGCCAGGGTGGTATCGATGTCCAGCTCCTGCAGCGGATCGGCATCGTGGATCACCGCCGGCAGCATGCGGTTCATCAGTTGCAGGCCGTAGGGTGTGCGATCCCCGATCTCGCGCTGGCTGAGCTCGAGCTGGTGCAGGGCCGCCTCGACGGCCTCCGGCGCCACGCCCTGCGTGGCCACGCGCTCGAGCACCTCCAGCACCAGGGCCTCCACGGCCTTGGTGTTGCCCGGCTCCGAGCCTTCCACGCCGCAGGCGAACACCGGCTCGCGCATGGAGTCGTCCAGGCCGCACAGTTCCGAAGGCGCGCGGGCCAGTTCAGTGGTTTCCAGTGCATGGCGCAGCGGCGCGGCGCTGTCCTGCAGCAGCACCGCCTCGAGCAGGCGCGCGCGCATCATCTGCAGCGGGTCCTCGCAGCGCGGCAGCAGCCAGCCGGTCACGATGTGGGTGCGCGCCGTGGTGCCATCCTCGGCCGTTACCGCGTAGGGGATCTCGGCGTACTCGACGCCGCTGCGGCGCGGTTCCTCGGGCACGGGCGGCAATGGCGGTTTCGCTTCAAAGGCCGCCAGGGCCAGCTCGTCGATGCGGGCCTGGTGCGCGGCCACCGGGAAATCACCGTAGGTGAAGAACACGGCATTGGATGGATGGTAGTGGCGGGCATGGAACTCGCGCAGCTGTTGCCAGGTCAGGCGCGGGATTTCCGCCGGATCGCCACCGCTGTTGTAGTGATAGGTGGTGCGGCGGAACAGCTTGCCGGTCAGCCCGTACCAAAGCTGCGCCACGGGCGCGCTCATCGCGCCCTTCATCTCGTTGTAGACCACGCCCTTGTACACCAGGCCCGAGTCCGGATCGTCGGGCTGCGCGAACTCCAGCCGGTGGCCTTCCTGGGCGAAGTCGAGCGGATCCAGGCGCGGGAAGAAGGCCGCATCCAGGTACACGCCCAGCAGGTTGTCGAAGTCCTTGCGGTTCTGCGTGGCGAAGGGGTAGGCCGTCATGTCGCTGCCGGTCATGGCATTCATGAAGGTGTTCAGCGAGCGGCGCAGCATCATGAAGAACGGGTCGCGCACCGGGTAGCGCTCGCTGCCGCACAGCACCGTGTGCTCGAGGATGTGGGCAACGCCGGTGGAGTCCTCAGGCACGGTGCGGAAGGCCACCATGAAGGCATTGTTGCCATCCGGGGCGGCCAGGTGGATGTGGCGGGCGCCGGTGCGCTCGTGGCGGTATTCCAGGAATTCCACGTTGAGGGCCGGTACGGCCTTGCGCCGCAACAGTGTGAAGCCCGAATCGGTGGTCGCTTTTTCGGCGGGTCGTGACATCAGCAATGCTCCTCCAGCCAGGCCTGTACATCGAGCGCCGCCATGCAGCCGGTACCGGCCGAGGTCACCGCCTGGCGGTAGACCGGGTCGGCCACGTCGCCGGCCGCGAACACGCCATCGACGCTGGTGGCGGTGGCCATCTGGCGGCCGCCGCGCACGACGATATAACCGCCGTCCATGTCCAGCTGGCCTTGAAATATGTCGGTATTGGGTTTGTGGCCGATCGCGATGAACGTGCCGTGTACGTCAAGCTCGCGGGTGCTGCCGTCCTCGACGTGGCGGATGCGGATCCCGGACACGCCCGCGTCGTCGCCGAGGACCTCGTCGAGCACGTGGTTCCAGGCCACCTCGACCTTGCCGGCACCGGCCTTCTCCAGCAGGCGGTCACTCAGGATCTTCTCCGCCCGGAAGCGGTCGCGCCGGTGCACCACGGTCACATGCGAGGCGATGTTGGCCAGGTACAGCGCCTCTTCCACGGCCGTGTTGCCGCCGCCGATCACCGCCACCGGCTTGTCCCGGTAGAAGAAGCCGTCGCAGGTAGCGCAGGCCGACACGCCGCGGCCCTTGTAGGCCTCCTCGGAGGGCAGGCCGAGGTAGCGCGCCGAGGCGCCCGTGGCGATGATGAGCGCGTCGCAGCTGTAGCTGCCGGAATCCCCGGTAAGCATGAACGGCCGCTCACCGAGCGTCACCGCATTGACGTGGTCATACACCAGCTGCGTGCCGAAACGTTCGGCGTGACGCTTCATGCGCTCCATCAGCTCCGGGCCCTGCACGCCGGTATCGTCGCCGGGCCAGTTGTCCACGTCGGTGGTGGTGGTCATCTGCCCGCCCACCTCGATCCCGGTGATGATCACCGGATCCAGGCCGGCACGCGCGGCATACACCGCAGCCGTGTAGCCGGCCGGGCCGGAGCCGAGGATGATCAGGCGATGATGCGTAGCGGTCATGGGTCTCTCCATCAATGGGGGCGCGGCGGGGCCAGTTCAAGCAGCCCGGCATTATCGCGGACCACCCGGCCCGGCGGAACCGCCACCCGGCAGGCGCCCCGGACATCGCCTCTGCAGGCTACGCGCCCGTGGCCCCGGGTTGAAATCGATTGTTGTTAATATCTTGATAGCCTGAGGCTATTCGAATGCCGCCAGCACCCCGGGCAGGGCCTCCAGCGAGGCGATTTCGGCGTGCGGTCGGGCATCCAGGGTCGGCCACTGCCGCCCGTAGCGGTTCACCCAGACCCCGGCGATACCGGCCCGCCAGGCGCCCAGGATGTCGGTGTGGGGCTCATCGCCCACGTGCAGTACCTGCCCCGGCGCCACGCCGCTGCGCTCGAGCACGTAGCGGAACATGCCCGGATCGGGCTTGGCCGCGCCGGACTCGGCCGGCGATACCGCGTAGCTGAAGTAATGCCCCAGCCCGATGGCCGCCACGTCGGCATTGCCATTGGTGACCGCCACCAGCTCGAAGCGCTGGCTCAGCATGGCCAGCACGGCCTCGGAATCCGGGTACACGACCACGGTGTTGCGATGCTGGAAAAACGCCGCCATGGCCGCCTCCACCACCGCCGGCCCGTAGCCATGCTCCAGCGCCAGCGCTTCCAGGGCCGCGATGCGCAGGCGCGTGAAGTCGTGGGCTAGGTCGGGCCGGCGCTCCATGATGTCACGCCGGTGCGCCACCATGTCCTCGGGCTCCAGCGCCGCGGTGATCCGCGGGCACTGCTCGGCCAGCACGGCATACACGGCGTGCTCGGCCGCCACCAGCGCCTGGCGGGAGTCCCAGACGGTGTCGTCGAGGTCCAGGGTGATGAGCCGGATCGGATTCGGGGTCTGCGTCATGGCACAATTGTGCCCTGCGCAACCGCATCGGGGTAACCCATTGTTCAGCAGCACCGATCACATCGTCCTGGAGCACGCCTTCACCTGCCCGCACTGCTGGGAGAGGATCACCTTCCTGCTCGACCTGTCCGAACCCGAGCAGAGCTACGTGGAGGACTGCGAGGTGTGCTGCAACCCGATCCACGTGCGCTTCACGGCCGCGGGCGGGATGCTGGAAACGTTCAGCGCCGCCCGGATCGACTGAGGTGGCCGACGCCGGCAGCGCAGCCACCACCGCCAGCGCCCGCGATTTCCACGAACTGGCGCCCGACAGCATCCTCGATGCCGTCGAGTCCACCGGCCTGGTGCCGCGCGGGGGGCTGCTCGCCCTGAACAGCTACGAGAACCGCGTCTACCGCATCGACCTTGACGACGCGCCGGCCATTGTCGCCAAGTTCTACCGGCCCGAGCGCTGGTCCGACGAGACCATCCTGGAGGAACACGCCTTCAGCCTGGAACTGGCGGCCGAGGAACTGCCGGTGGTGGCGCCGATGGCTTTCAATGGCGCCACCCTGCTGCACTTCGGCGGCCACCGCTTCGCCGTGTACCCCAGCGTCGGCGGCCGCGCGCCCGAACCCGGGGATCCGGCGCAACTGGAGGAGCTCGGCCGCCTGCTGGCCCGCCTGCACAGCATCGGCGCGCGCCGGGCCTACCAGCATCGCCGCGCGCTCACGGTGGAGGCCTTCGGCGACGAGGCGCTGGCGGCGCTGCTTCGCAGCGAGCTGCTGCCGGAGAGCCTGCGCCCGAACTTCAATGCCGCGGCGGCAGACCTGCTCGAGGCCGTGCGGGATCGCTTCGCGGCAGTCGGCCCGGTGCGCCGCTGCCGCATCCACGGCGACTGTCATCCGGGCAATATCCTGGTCGACCGCGAGCGGATCCGCCTGCTGGACCTCGACGACAGCGTCACCGGCCCGGCGGTGCAGGATCTCTGGATGCTGCTCGGGGCCGACGCCGAGGAGGTCGAACACAACCGCCGCCACCTGCTCAAGGGCTATGCCATGTTCGGGGATTTCGACGAGGCGGAGTTCGAACTCGTCGAGGCCCTGCGCGCACTGAGAATGCTGCACTTCAGCGCCTGGGTGGCCATCCGCTGGACAGACCCGGCCTTCCCGCGGGCCTTCCCCTACGCCGGCACCACGCGCTACTGGGAGGAGCAGATGGTCAACCTGCGCGAGCAGTACGAGCGGCTGGCGCCGCCGGCAACGGAGTACTGAGGCGGTGGGCTGGCTGGCGGCAGGCATCGTGGTGGCGCTCTGGCAGGCGCTGGCCTTTCTCGACGCCCGCGACCGGGTGCTGGCCCGGGCGCGGCAGGCCTGCAGTTCCCTGAACCTGCAACTGCTCGATGACACCGTGGCGCAGGTCCGCCTGCGCCCGGCACGCGGCCCGGGCGGGGTGATGTGCTGGCGGCGCGAGTTCCGCTTCGAGTTCTCCAGCAACGGCACCGACCGGCGCCAGGGCAACGTGGCGCTGCTCGGCCGGCGGGTGGAGATGCTCCGCCTGGAACTGCCGGACGGGCCCGTGATCCTCGACGGGGCCGCGCCGGTCGAGCGCCTGCATTGAGCGATGCGAACTGGCTGCTCGGCATCGCCGCTGCGGTGCTGGCGGCCGGCCTGGTGCTGCTGCCAGGCTGCTGGCGCGCCCTGCGCGGCGCCCGTGGCCTGCGTGCCGCGCTGCAGGGCCTGGCGGCGCTCACGCTGTCGCTGGCCGGCGCCCTGGGGCTGCTCACCGGCAGTGCCCTGCATGCCTGGCGCAACCTGGTCTGGGAGCAGCCGGTGGCCATCGTCGAGGTACGCTCGGACCCGGGCGGCCTGCACACCGTGCAACTCATCAGCCCCGGCCGGGCGTCGGGCGAGCACTACCTGCTGGCGGGTGAGCAGTGGCGGCTGGAAGCGCGGGTCCTGCGCTGGAAGGCGCCCGCCTCCGCCGCCGGCCTGCGCCCGCGCTACCGGCTGGAGCGCCTGTCCGGCCGGCACGAACGCACGGGCAGCGGTGATGCCGCAACCGCCTTCGACCTGGACGCCGGCGAGCAGGTGCCGCTGGCCATCGCCTGGCTGACCCGGCTGCAGCATCTGCTGCCCTGGGTGGACAGCATCTACGGCAGCGCGGTGTACATGCCGCTTGCCGACGGCGCCCGCTTCGAGGTGCTGATGGCGCGCAGCGGGCTGGTGGCCAGGCCGGTGAACGAGGCGGCCGACCGCGCCGTCACCCGCTGGCAGTGATTGCCCGCCACTGATCGCGGCGCCCCGGCGGCGGACCCGACCGGGGCCGTTCCAGCGGCGGCGGTGGCTGCCTCGGCCGCCTGGATACCGCGCCCGGCCCGCTACCCCGTCGAGCCGGCCGGCCGGGTGGCCAGGCGCGACGCGAGATCGCGGGCGCGCGGGTAGTCGTAGACGATTTCCGGGTGTACCTCGCGGCCCAGCCACTCCTCCAGGCCGATAGCCAGGGTCACCGCGGTGACCGAATCCAGGCCATAGTCGAACAGCGACTGCCCGGGGCCGATCGACCCGGCTGGCAGCTTGAGTTCCTCGCACACCCGCGCCAGCACCCAGGCCTCGATGGCGGCGGCATCGCGGGCCGGCGCCACGCCGTCAGCCGCCACGGGCGTGGCGGGTGGCGGCGCTGCCTGGCCGGCTTCGGCCTCGGACGGCGTCGCGGCCGCGGGGCTGCGCGGGCCGGGTTCTGCCGGCGCTGCCATCGGTGCAGGGGCCGGGCCGGACCGGCGCAGCAGGGGGTCGGTTAGATGGTCCTCGCCGGCCAGCGTCTGCTCGACATCGCCGATGTCGGCACCGAAGTCATCCAGCGTCTGCCGGAGCGCCGCCTCGTCGAGGCTGAAGGCGCCGCTGGCGGCCTGCAGGCCGGCATCGGCCAGCACCGCATCGAAGCGCTGCGCGGCCCAGGCCTCGGCATGGGTCACACGGGCGCGCGGGGCCAGCGCCAGGGCCACCGCCGCGGTGGCGACACGCCCCACCAGGGCAAAACCCCAGCGGCGCGCGGCGATCGGATCCGCGAAGCCGGCACCGGCCTCGCAGGTCTGCATGATCCGCTCGGCGGCGGTCTCCAGGCGCTCCGCCACGGCGGCACCGGCGAGGTCCTCGGCCAGCCAGCGGCGCAGCGACGCCGGCTCGTTCACCGCCAGCGAACCCAGGTGCATCTCCAGCGCCTCGGTCGGGCCTTCCAGGATGCGCGCCACCCGCGCGTCGCGCAGCAACTGGGCCGCCATGTTGGTTTCGATGTAGCCGCGCCCGCCAAGGAACTGCACCAGGTCGTCGGCGGCCTGCCACAGCCACTCCGGCCCGGCCGTCTTGCAGGCGATGTAGGCCTCGGCCGGCACCGGGCGGCGCTCGTCGAGCCGGCCCGCCACCTCGTCGATGAGCGCCTCGAGGATGGCGGCCGAGGCGCTCAGGCCGGCCAGGCGAGCTACGACCACGGGATTGCGCAGCATCGGCCCGCCGGCGATCTCGCGTCGGCCGGCATAGCGCAGCAGCAGTTGGCCGCAGCGCTTGATCCCGCCGACGCAGGCGGCCGCGATGTGCAGCCGGCCCTGCATCATGGCCGCCTGCGCTACGGCCATGCCCTCCCCGGGCTCGCCCAGCAGGCGCTCGCGCCGGGCCAGGGCACCGTCCAGTTCGATGGCGTTCTGCACCATCGCGCGCATGCCGAGGGTCATGGCCTCCTCGCCCACGGTGAGGCCCGGCGTGGAACGGGCCAGGGCAAAGCCCACCAGGCCTTCACTGGCGCCGTCGGCCAGCCTGTTGTGCGCGAACACGTTGATGACGCCCGCCCAGCCCGCGTTGCCACTCCACAGCTTGTGCCCGTGCAGCTGCCAGCTGTCGGGGCCGGCCGGCGTGGCGGTTGCGGCAATGGCCTTGGGGTTGGAGCCCGCCCCCGGCTCGGTGATGGCGAAGGCCACCAGCTCACGGCCGCTGGCCAGCACCGGCAGCAGCGCATCGCGCAGCGCCGGCGAGGCGTGATCGCGGATGGGCCCGATACCGAGGGTGTTGTGCACGATGGTCATCATCGCCAGGGTCTGGTCGATGGCGCCGAGCTGCTCGATGACCCGCAGCGCATCGCGATGGCCAAGGCCGATCCCGCCAAGCGCCGGCGCGACCTGCAGGCCGAGCACACCGTGGTTGCCGAAATCCAGGATCACGTGCGGCGCCACGGCCCGGCGCTCGTCCATCAGCCGCGAGTTCAAGCGCGTGGCCGCGTACTCGCGCAGCCAGCCGGTCACCTCGCCCACCGCGGCGGGCGGACCGACCGGGGTGAGGCCTGCCGGCGCCACCGCCAGGGCGGCAGCCGGTGCCGCCGGTTCGCGGAGACTCGACACGCCCACCTGCGCGAGTTCACCGGCGAGGAAATCCTGGCGGCAGCGGGCGCGCTGGATCTTGCCGCTGGAGGTGCGGGGCACCGTCCCGGTCTTCAGCAGCACCAGGGTGTGCAGGTGCAGCTCGTGGGCCTCGGCCACCGCGCGACGGGCGATGGCGCCAAGGGCGTCCACATCCAGTTCCTTCAGGGCATCGCGCTCCAACTCGAAGGCCGCCATGACCGCCTCGCTGCCGTCGATGTCCACGGCGAAGGCGGCCCCGCAGCCGGGCCGGAAGGCCGGATCGGCCTGCTCGATGGTCCACTCGATGTCCTGGGGATAGTGGTTGCTGCCACGGACGATGATGACGTCCTTGATGCGGCCGGTGACGAACAGCTCGCCCTCGTGCAGGAAACCGAGGTCGCCGGTGCGCAGCCAGCGCCGCTCATCACCGCTGACGCGGGCGCCGAAGTCGGCCTCGGTGTCGGCCTGGCGCTGCCAGAAACCCGCCGCCACACCGGGGCCGGCCACCAGGATTTCCCCGACTTCGGTGGCCGCGCAGCGGGCGCCGGTGTCCGGATCGCAGATGGCGACGTCGGTTCCGGCGATGGGCTGGCCGCAGCCGACGAGATCCCGGGCTTCCTCGCCCGACCCGGCGGTGGCTACCCGGCCCTGCTCGAGCGCTGTCGCCGACACCGCCAGCACCACCGGCGGCGCCGCCCGACGCCCGCCGGAGACCACCAGCGTCGCCTCCGCCAGGCCGTAAGCCGGGTACATGGCCTCGGCGCGCAGCCCGCAGGGCGCGAAGGTGGCGGCAAAGGCATCGATGGTCTCACGGCGCACCGGCTCGGCACCGTTGAGCGCGACCTCCAGGCTGGACAGGTCCAGCGTTGCACGCTGGCCGGCGCTGGTCTTGCGCACACACAGGTCGTAGCCGTAGTTGGGGCTGTTGGTATAGGTGCCGCGGAAGCTGGCAATGGCATCGAGCCAGCGGATCGGCTTCTGCACGAAGGCGGTGGGCGACATCATGATGTTCGGATGGCCGTGCAGCAGCGGTTGCAGCAACCCGCTGACCAGGCCGAGATCGTGGAAGTGCGGCAGCCAGTTCACGCACACGCTGGCCTCGTGGTGCTCGAAGCGCCCGGCGATACCGGCGAGATTCGCCAGGACGTTGGCATGCGAAATCATCACGCCCTTGCGATCAGACGTGGAGCCGGAGGTGTACTGCAGGTAGGCCACGTCGTCCGCGGCCGGGTTCGGCGGCCGCCACGCACGCGCCATCGCAACGTCCGTGTCGCTGGTGTCGAGCGTGACCAGGGATTCCAGCAGCGGCCCGTCGAGACGTTCCAGGCGCGAGCGCGCGCTGCCGGTGGTGAGCAGCAGCCGGGCATCGAGATCCGCGACGATGCCGCGCAGTTGCGCCATGGCGCGGCCCTGCCTCGGCAGCGGCAGTGGCACGGCGATCGCACCGGCATACAGGCAGCCGAAGAACGCGGCCGGAAACTCCAGCCCCGGCGGGTACAGCAGCAGCACGCACTCACCCGCCGCCCCCAGGCCCTGCAGCCGGGCCGCGATGGCGCGGGCCTGCTCGTCCAGGGCGCCGAAGCTCAGCGCCTCGCGGATGCCCTCGCCGTCGCCCAGCCAGACGCAGGCGCGCGACTCCGGCCGCAGCACCGCCTGGTTGGCCAGCAATTCGATGAGATTGCCTGCCGCAACACTGGATTGCCCGGGTATGGCTGCCATGTCGTCCCTCGACTGTCCTCGTCGCTGCCAGGCTCAGCCGGCGCGGTAGATGCCCGGCCCCGTGTCGGTCAGTGCCTGCGCGCAGGCAAGCACACGGGCGGCGGGCACGATGATGAGCCGCGAATTGCCAAGCCGGACGCGAAGCAGATCGCCCTCCGCCTCCAGCCGCGCCTGCACCTGCTCGAAGGCGCGACGCTCGCGGGCCGCGGCACTGAAGCAGTATTGGCGAACGCTGAGTGAGCGTCCATCGTGGTCGCGCACCTGCAGCGATACCGGCTCCGGTTCATACAGCGGCACCGGCAGCGCATCCTGCAACCGGTGCTCGACATGGTGCATCCAGGTCATGGCCCGGTACGGCGCATCGTAGAACAGGATTTTTGCCTCCAGGTTCAGCACGCGCTCGAAGGGCGAGCCCGGGCCGCAGGAGTAGGCGAGGTGCTGGTGATCGGCAACAATCCACGCCGCCAGCGGCCCGCGTGCAAGCACCGGGTGCAGCGGGCTGAGGCTGCGGTGCACACCGTCCATGCGGCGGAAGGTCTCGGAGATGAGCCCCATGGCCGAAGGCGTTCTGCGCACATCGAACAGCGGCGCGGAGGCCGCCCAGGCCTCGGCCGAGCCGCGATAGGACGAGGACATCATCACCAGGTTGCCGTCCGCACCGATGGCCTGCCCGATGGCGTCGATGACATCGGCGGGTGTTCCGCCGAAACCGCTGTCGCCGGCAAAGCCGCTGTGCAGCATGATGGTCTCGCCCGGCCGGATGCCAAGGGCAAGCAACTGCGCGTGCAGGTCGGCGCTGTCGTAACCGCGCAGGGCGCGTGCCAGGCCGCGACGGCCACGCCGCAGCGCCGGCTTCAGACGCCGTTTCAGCGAGTCGGGGAAATCGGCCATGGCGCTTACCCGGCGCCGTCGACCGGGCCCGGCGCGCCCTGCACCCGGCGCCCCGCCGTGGCGAAGCCGCCGGCGCTGATGCTGCCCTGCGGGGCCAGCCCGGCCGCAGCGCCTGCCCGGCCGGCAGGGGCGCTAGTAGACACCCGGCCGCTCGGGAATGTCGCCGCGGGCCTGCATCGGCAGGTAGATCTCCCGCACCTCACGCCAGTAGCGCTCACGGTAGAAATCGTTCATGCCGCGCACGGCGGTGGCATGCTGGTAGACCATCTCGCCACCGAAGTAGCCCGCGCCGCTGATGAGGCCGGCGCCGGTGAGCCCGAGCAGCAGGTACAACAGCCCGCCCCTGCGCGGGAAGTGCCCGCGCTGCAGGTAGCGCCAGGCGAACAGCAGCAGGATCATTGCCAGGCTCGCGAAGCCCAGCAGCTTGTGGATATCCAGCGTCTGGTGGCCCTCCGGCGTCGGGCTGGAATACACCTCCGCGACCATGCCGGCGGCCACCGTGGCAATGGCCGCCACAGCCGCCAGTGACAGGTTGACCCAGGCCGCCTGCTGCAGCCCCGGGCGGCGGGCGACCGTGCCGGCGAGATCCAGCAGCACCGAGATGATGAACAGCGCAATGGCGAAATGCACCGCCACCGGGTGCCACCAGCGGATGTCGAAGCCGGTGTCCTGCCAGTAATCGGGCACGATCTTCATTTCGGTGAAACGGCCCAGCGGGTGCGCGATGAACCACACGTGGAACATCTCCGGCGTGCGGGTGACCGGCTCGCCCTCGGCGCAGTGGCCGTTGCTGTCGGCGTCGCCCACCGTCCATAGCTCCTTCACGGCGCAGCGGATCTTCTCGTAGGGATGGTAGTGCCAGGGGGCGATGGGCCCGGCCGGCGTCGGCCCCTCCTCCAGCAGCTCGGTGGTGAAGAACATCAGCGCCATGAGCACCTTGCCATCCGGGGAGTCATGGTAGACCAGCCACTCCGGGCGCTCGGGATCGAGAATCACGTCGTCGAACATGTACTGCAGGTTCGGGTAATGGGTGCGGTTGACGCGGTCCTGCTGAAAGCCCTGGGCAAGGGCATTGTCGAGCTCGAACCAGCCATGCTCCAGCGCCGCCTTGAGCGAGCGCTGGTAGAAGTCCTCGGCCCATTGCTTCTGCTCGGGGCTGGCGTTTTCAATTTCGCTGGGGATGACGATGGTATGGCTGTGGCCGCGGTTGAACTTGTTGATGCCCCACCACGGCCCGGCCACCACCAGGGCCGCGAGCAGGACGAACACCGAGCCGCGCAGCAGCCCCACCGGCCGCACCCAGGACAGCGGCTCGACCCAGCGCAGCAGCAACTGCAGGCCCCCGAACAGGCAGACGAACATGGCCGTGGTGATCACCAGGAAGGCGGTGCTGAAACCGGCCACCGTGCCATCGTCGGTGGCCACCATGCCAACCACCCAGGGGTTCACGACAAGCGCGGCCGCGATCAGGGCGATGCCGAGCGGGCGGCGTGGCAGGCGCGCGAGCGGGTTCATGCGGCGGCCTGGTAGGACTGCTTGCGCAACAAGGCGTCGATGAAGAACTTGGCCGACCAGCTGAGCACGGCACCGTCGTTGTACCAGCCCCACATGGGATCGGTGCCGGGCACCCCGCCCAGCAGGCCCGGGTTGGTCGAGTCCATCACCTGCGTCGCCTTCACCAGCTCCAGCGCCCGCACGGCCCAGTCCAGCCAGCGCGCATCGCCATCGAGCTCGAACAGGCGCATCCATACCAGGGCCATCTGCGCGTTGCCGGTCAGGCAGGCCGAGTCGGCCTTCGAGCGCCACTGGTGATCGAGCACGCCGGGCAGCCACTGCAGGCGGTCCAGGCTCTGGCCAATCCCGACGGCGGCGTGACGCACGGCGGCAAGCGCATCCTCGCGCCCCAGGTGCTCGCCGATCTTCAGCACCCCGGTGAGCATGTAGGCGATGGTGTGCAGGTCGGCCACGCGCAACTGCTGCTCGCCCTCGGTGAACCCGGTGTTGTCTATCCAGCCGCTGGCGGCATCGCGATGGCCGAGCACCCAGTCCAGGTGCCTGGCGGTGGCGGCCAGCATGTCGGCGTCGTCGCAGTACACCGCGAGGTCCGCCAGGAAGCAGGCCAGGTGCGCGGCATAGCAGCCGGCCACGTCATGGTAGAACCACTTGCGCCAGGCGCCGTCGGCGTCCTGCACGCTCACCAGCCAGCGGCCGGCGCGGACGGCCGCCTCGAGTACGGTCTCGTCGCGGCTGTGGCAATGCCAGGCCAGCAGCCCGTTGAGGATCTGCCCGGTGTTGAACGGCGAGGGCCGGGTGCGGTTTGCCGCGATCTCGCCGGCGGGGAAGGCGCCGTCCTCGAGCTGCGTGGTCAGCAGGAAGCCGATGCAGCGCTCCGCCCGCAGGGTCCACGCCGCGCCGAGCTGCTCGCCGAGGGCCAGCAGCGTCGGCACGATGTATCCGGTGGTCTCCGGATACGAGGACGTCCAGCCCTTGCGCAGCAGGTAGCGGCCGGTGATACCGCCGTCGTCGCTGGCGTCCTGCGCCCGGGCGAGCCAGTCCGCCGCCGCGCGCAGGTGCAGGGCATCGGGGCCGGCTTCGTAGCGGCCGCCGCGCCGCAGTGCCTGCAGATGGCCGTCATGCCAGGGGCGATAGCGCCACAGCGCCAGCGGCCGCAGCCGTGCCCGGTGCCACAACTGTACCGGATCGGTTTTCAAGGTAGGCAGGTCCCTCGTGCCGGTCCGTGACCGGGTCGCGCTGATGTTAGCGGCAATCCCGCCGTCATTTTCATGGTCCCGGTCAGATTTTGGGCCAACGCGGCGGCGCAGTGCTTGTTAAGCTTTGTCATGGAAGCCGGATGAGTATGGCGCCGCACGGTTCTGCCGAGCGCGGCCGCTACGATACCGGAATCGATGCCCTGAGGATGCGCGCCGCTGGCGGTGCGCCGGAAGCAATCACGATGAAATTCGCCATTGCAGTGCTGTCACTGATGGTCGCCGCGGTCGCAACGGCCGGCGACGACCACGCCCATGATCACCATCATGGCACCGGGGCCCCGGGCGCCGGTGATCCCGTGGTCGCGGTCAGTGGGCCGGACGCGCCGGCGGTGTCATTGGCGGTCGGCCCGGCGCCGCAGGGCGGCCTGGAGGCCCGTATCCAGACCCGCAACTTCGCGCTGTCCGAGGCCCATGCCGACGGCGATCACCGGCCCGGCGAAGGTCATGCCCACCTGTACCTGGACGGCGAGAAGATTGCCCGCGTGTTCGGCGAGCGCCATGGCCTGCCGCCCCTGGCGCCCGGCAATCACCGCGTGGAGGTGGTGCTGTACTCGAACAACCATGCCCGCTACGAAGTCGATGGCGTGCCGGTGGCCGCGCGAACCGTGGTGCGAGTGGGCCGGGCGGACACCGGCGCGTCGGTGGCCGAGGCCGTGCAACACCGCATCCGGATCCGCCGCGGCACGGCCGAACCGGCGAGCCTCAGGGTGACCCAGGGCGAGCGGCTGCAACTGGCCTGGGACAGCGACGCCCCGGCATCGCTGCACCTGCACGGCTACGACATCGAGGCCGACCTCACCCCCGGTGTGCCGCTGAACATGCTGTTCACCGCCGACATCGGCGGCCGCTTTCCGGTGGCCGCCCATGGCGATGGCGGGGAAAGCGGACACGGCCACCGTGCACTGCTGTACCTGGAAGTCTACCCGGACTGATCGTGGCGCCACGCCTGCCAGCCGGCCACCGTCGCCGGGCCCTGTCGCTGGCGACGACGCTGGCGCTTGCCGGGGCCTGGCCGCTGGCGGCGGCCGCGCACGGCTTCGGCCAGCGCTTCGACCTGCCCGTGCCCCTGTGGCTGTGGCTGGTGGCGGCAGGGCTGACACTGCTGCTGTCCTTCGCGGCGGTCATCGATTTCCTGCCGCCGTCGCTGGAGCGGGTGGATTACCCGCGCCTGCCGCTGCGCCGGCTGGGCATCGCCCGCCTGCTCACCGGCCCGCTCACCGTGTGGCCGCTGCGCGCCATCGCGCTGGTGCTGTTCCTCGCGACCATTGTCGCAGGGCTCGCCGGCAACCCCGACCCGAATGCCAACCTGGCGCCGACCATGGTGTGGGTGGTGTTCTGGGTGGGGACGGCCTTCGCCAGTGCCCTGTTCGGGGATATCTGGCAGGCCATCAACCCGTTCGACACGCTGTACCGGCCACTGGCAGGGCTGTTCCGCGCGCTGACCGCCCGCGGCCCCGGCGAAGCGAGGGCCTACCCGCAGTGGCTGGGGGCCTGGCCTGCCGTGGCGCTGATGCTGGTGTTCGCCTGGGGCGAGCACCTGTGGGCCGGTGCGGCGGTGCCGTTCCGGCTGGCGCTGGCGCTGCTGGTGTACACGGCCATCACCCTGGCCGGCATGCTGTGGTTCGGCCGCCGGGCCTGGCTTGCCCATGGCGAGGTGTTCAGCATCGTGTTCGGCCTGTTCGCGCGCTTCGCGCCGCTCGGCCTGAGCCCGGTCGGCGCTGCACGCGAGCCGGCCCTGCGCCCGCCGGCGGTCGCCCTGCTGGATGCGCGCGGCGTCGCCTTCCCGATGACCGTGTTCGTGCTGCTGGTGCTCTCCGGGGTCACCTTCGACGGCTTCCTGGAAACGCCCCTGTGGACCGACTGGCTGGCCACTGCCACGGCGCTCACCGGCCTTGGCGCCGTGGCCTGCACGACACTGGCGCTGGTGCTGTGCCCGCTGCTGTTCCTGCTGGCCTACCTGCTCGGCTGCGCGCTCATGCGCCTGGCCGGTGGTGCCGACGCCGGCGGGGCAAGGCCGGCTTTCAGTGTGCTGGTCTCGCGTTTCGTGATGACGCTGGTACCCATCGCCGTGGCCTACCATGTCGCCCACTACCTCACCCTGCTGACCAACGCCGGCCAGGCTGCGATCCCGCTGCTGTCGGACCCGCTGGGCCGCGGCGACAACCTGTTCGGGACCGCCGGCTACCAGGTCAACCCGGCCCTGCTCGGCGTGCGTACGGTGTGGTACATCATTACCGGCCTGATCGTCACCGGCCACGTCCTGTCGGTGTGGCTGGCGCACCTGGTGGCACTGGATGTGTACGCCAGCCGCCGCCGTGCCGTGCGCAGCCAGGTGCCGATGCTGGCCCTGATGGTGGCCTACACGATGCTCAGCTTGTGGATACTGGCGCAGCCGATCGTCGGCTAGCCGGGCACGGCCGGCGCCGGGGCGCCCGCGGTGGCTAGAGATCCTCTTCCGGCCGGCCGAGCTTGCCGCGCAGCTCCTCGATAAGGCTCTGATCGTGCTGACGGGCATGCTCGCGGGCCTGCTGGGCCCGCTGGCGGATGCGCTCCATGTGCTCGCGCTGGTTGGCGAGGATCTGGGCCTGGGTCTCTGATTCCTCCCAGGCCTGCTGGTCGCGCAGCCATTGCTCCAGCTCGGCCTCGAGCTGGTCGCTCAGCGCATGGGTGCTGGCCTCGTTGGTTTCGATGGCCACCTCGTTGACCGCCTGCGCGGCCTCGGCGGCCTCCAGCTCGGCCGCGGCCTGGCTGAGTTCGGCCTCGGCCGCACGCACGTCCTCCTCGAGGCGCACATGTTCGACCCCGGTGGCGGCCGACTCGGCCAGCGCCGTCACGGCCGCGTTGCGCGCGACCTCGGCTTCCACCCGCGCGGCCTGGGCCTGGTCCATGGTCTGCTGCAACCGCGCGGCCTCGGCCTCCAGACGCTGCTTCTCGGCATCGAGCTTGGCCTGCTCCTCGGCACGGTTGCGCTCGAAGGCCTCGCGGTACTCGGCGATGATGTGCTGCGCCTCGTCGTGGGCGGCGCGGCTGGCCGCCTCGGCTGCCTCGCGTTCGCTCTGGGCCAGCGCCAGCTGCTCGGCATTGCGCGCCATTTCCGCCTCCAGGCGACGACGCTCGGTATCGATCTTGGAATCCAGTTCCTCGCGCAGGCGCTGCTCCAGTTCGAGCTGGCGCTTCTGCCGACGTTCAGCTTCGGCGATGGCCGCCCGGCGGGTCTGCTCGACTTCCTGTTCGATGCGCCGGGCCTCCCCGAGGCGTTGCTGCGCGGCCTGCTGCTCTGCTTTCAGGCGGGCGCGCTCGGCCTTGATTTGCGCCTCGGCCTTGCGCCGCAGCTCCTTCAGGCGCGCGACCTCCTCGTTGCGCCAGCGGTAGGCCTGTTCAAGCTTGCGCTTCTCCTCGAGCAGCCTGCCCTCGGTTTCCTTGCGCAGGGCGTCGATCTCGGCTTCCTGCTCGGCCCGCCGACGCTGCGCCTCGGCCTCGGCCTGGGCTCGGGATTTCTCGACTTCGGCCTTGAGCTGCTCGGCGCGGGCCATGGCCTCGGCGGCCTTGCGACCTTCGGCCTCCAGGCGCTGGCGCTCCTGCTCATAGCGGGCATTCGCCTCGGCGGCCGCCTCCTCGCGCAACCGCTCGGCTTCGGCGCGGACCTCGGCGGCCTTGCGTGATTCCGCTTCCAGGCGCTGGCGCTCCTTCTCGTAGCGGGCAGCGGCCTCGGCTTCGGCCTCGCGGCGGATGCGTTCGGCCTCCTGCGCGGCTTCCTCGCGGGCACGGGCCATCTCGGCCTTGAGGCGCTCGGCCTCGGCCACGGCCACCTTGGTCGTGCGCTGGATCCGGCGTTCGGCCTCGCGCTCGGCGGCTGCCCGCCCGGCATCGGCAGCCTGGCGCGCCTGCACGGCCTGGTTGAGTTCCTCGTTCGCGCGACTGAGTTCCGCCCGCAATGCCTGCG
>CAYGQN010000008.1:0-26057 GCA_964351795.1 uncultured Gammaproteobacteria bacterium | reverse complement strand
GGCGGCATTCTCGGCCGGCAGGCCGAAGGCGTCCCAACCCATGGGCTGGAGGACATTCCTGCCCAGCATGCGCTGGTAACGGCTGATGACATCGCCAATCGTGTAATTGCGCACATGCCCCATGTGCAGCCGCCCGCTGGGATAGGGAAACATCGACAGGCAGTAGAATTTCTCGCGCGAGGGATCCTCCTCGGCGTGGAAAGCGCGCGAGTCCCGCCATTGTTGCTGGACGCGCGCCTCGATGGAGGACGGATCGTATTTTTCTTGCATGGACGGGCGAACGGGCGCAGGCGCGGCGGACAATCGGCGAAGGATACATGAGCCCGCGAGGGGGTGCCAAGACGGGGCGAGGGTCCGGCTGGCCGGACCCTCGCCCCGGATGCTCACTCGCCGGCCGTCAGGCGTTCCCGGTTGTTGTCGATGGTGGCGCGGCCGATGCCACGCACCAGCACCAGGTCATCGACCGTGGCAAACGGGCCATGGCGGTCCCGGTAGGCGACGATGGCCTCGGCCCGGGCCATGCCGACCCCGCTGATGGCCTCGGCCAGGGTGGCCGCATCGGCCTTGTTGATGTCGATGGCCTCCACGGCCCAGACCAGGGCCGGGGCGAGGGCGGCCAGCAGCACGGACATGAGAATGGATTTGCGCATGGGAATGACTCCTTTCCTTGGGATGGGTTTCGGGCTTCCTTGCCGGCGCCGTGGGGACGCCGCCAGGGGATGCTGGCACGGCGCGATGAACCGGGTCACTGGCCGGAGGCCGGGATCCGGCCGGGAAAAATTCCCGGGCCCCGCGGCCGGGAGGCGCTTTCCAGCCGGCTGAATTACACTTGCATACGAAACGCAATCATCGTGATTGCGGTCCAGCCGGCTGATCCGGCAGGGGATTTCCAGCATGACAGGCACGATGGGGAGCGATCGTCACACGCCGGTAACACAGTCCGGTTCCAATGGCGCGCATTCCACCGAGCAGGCTGAGTCCATGGCCGCTGAAATCCTCATCGTCGATGACGAGCCGGCCATCCGGCAGATGCTCGAGTTCGCCCTGCGAGGGGACGGCTTCCGCTGCCGGCAGGCCGCCGATGCCGACCAGGCCCAGAGCGCCATCGCCAGCACCGCCCCCGATCTCATCCTGATCGACTGGATGCTGCCGGGCGTGAGCGGCCTGGACCTGGCCCGACGCCTGCGCCGGGACAACCGCACCAGTCAGATTCCCATCGTCATGATCACCGCCCGCGGCGAGGAGCAGGACAAGATCCGGGGGCTGGACGTCGGCGCCGACGACTACGTCACAAAACCTTTTTCAAACAAAGAGTTGCTTGCTCGTATCCGGGCGGTGCTGCGCCGCGGCGGACAAGCCGTGAGCGAGCGCCGGGTAGTTGAAATCGACGGTCTCAGCATCGACAGCGAGACCCACCGGGTCGCCGCCAGGGGCCAGACCCTGGAGCTCAGCCCGACCGAGTTCCGTTTGCTGCACTTCTTCGCCACCCACCCGGAGCGCGTCTATACCCGTGCCCAGCTGCTGGACAGCGTCTGGGGCGACAACGTCTACATCGAGGAGCGCACGGTGGACGTCCACATCCGCCGCCTGCGCAAGGCCCTGGAGCCCTTCGGCTACGAGCGCCTCATCCAGACGGTGCGCAGCGTGGGTTACCGCTTCTCCGCCGAGTAGCCGGGCGGCGGCGCCGGGCAGGCAGCGCCGGCGACATCGAAACTGTCTCCTGCGGCTTCTATACTTCAGGCTGCGATGATAAAGCGCTCTCACAGCAGCACCGTGGTCATGACGCGCGACTGGTTGCGTGTCCTGCTGGCCTGCCTGGCCGGCACACTGGTGGGTGCCCTGTTCGACCGACCGGGCTTCGGCATGGCGGCCGGGCTGGCCGGGGTGCTGTTCTGGCACCTGCGGCAGCTGCAAATGCTGCTGGAATGGCTGCGCAACGAAAAGCAGGTTGCCGCTCCCGACGCCGCCGGCATCCACGAGGAACTGTGCGCGGAGGTTGATCGCCTGCGCGAGCGCCACAAGAAGCGCAAGAAGAAGCTGGCCGGTTACCTCAAACAGTTCCAGCAGGCCACCACGGCCCTGCCCGATGCGACCCTCGTGCTTGGCCCCGACAACGAAATCCAGTGGGCCAATGCCGCCGCGGCACAGTTCCTCGGCATTCACTGGCCCCAGGACAACAACCAGCGGCTCAACCACCTTGTGCGCTCGCCGGAACTGCTGGAACTGCTGGAGGAGGAAGGCGGCATCCACCGCGCCATCGAGATGCCGGCACCAAAGGACGCCGAACGCCAGCTCGGCATCCAGATCGTGCCCTATGGCAACAAGACCCGCCTGTTCGTTGCCCGCGACATCACCCGCCTGCACCGGCTCAACCAGATCCGCAGCGACTTCGTCGCCAATGTCTCGCACGAGTTGCGCACACCGCTGACGGTGTTCTCGGGCTACCTGGAGTCAATGGACGCCGATCGCGACCAGGCGCCCGCCCACTGGGTACCGGCGCTGGAGCAGCTGCGCGGCCAAGCGCGCCGGATGCAGCAGGTCATCAATGAACTGCTCACGCTGTCACGCCTGGAGCAGGACGCCACCACCACCGACAGCGACGTCGTCGCCGTGCCGGGGATGCTCAACACCATCGTCACCAGCGCCCAGGACCTCAGCGGTGACAAGAAGCACATCTTCCGGCTCGATATCGACCCGCAGCTGTGCCTGCGCGGCAGCGTTGCGGAACTGCAGAGCGCCTTCTCCAACCTCATCTTCAACGCCGTGCAGTACACGCCGGAGCGCGGCGTTATCACCGTGACCTGGAACGATGATGGCAACGGGCCCTGCCTGGCGGTGAAGGACACCGGCATCGGTATCGCCCCCCAGCACATCGAGCGGCTGACTGAACGTTTCTACCGCGTTGACATGAGCCGCTCGCGTGACAGCGGCGGCACCGGCCTGGGGCTGGCCATCGTCAAGCATGTGCTGACGCGTCACGGTGCGCGCCTGGAGGTGCAGAGCACGCCCGGGGAGGGCAGCGTCTTCAGCTGCCATTTCCCGCCGGCGCGCGCGGTCCTGGAGCCGGCCGAGGAACTGAACAAGTCCGCCTGAGCGGTGCCGTGCCAGGCGCGCGGTGAAGGACCGGCGCCCCGGGACGAACGGCAGCGCCGGGCAGCTGCGGCGGCTCAGCTCTCCCCGCGCAGTTCGCGTTCCACGTCGGCGAGGCTGATGTGGCGCACATCCTTGCCCTTGACGAGATAGATCACGCTCTCGCAGATGTTGCGGGCATGATCACCGATGCGTTCCATCGCCCGCACCGCCAGTACAACGTCCAGCACCCGCGTGATCGAGCGCGGATCCTCCATCATGTAGGTAATGAGCTGGCGCAGCGTGGCGTCCTGCTCGCGGTCCACTTCCTGGTCTTCCTTGGCCACCTGCAGGGCCGCCTCGGCATCCAGCCGGGCGAAGGCGTCCAGGGACTGGTGCACGAGCTTGCGCACGTGGTGGCCCATCGCCAGCACGCCGATGTAGTAGGACTTGGGGTTTTCGTTCTCGATGAGATTCAGCACCATGCGGGCGATTTTCTCCGTTTCGTCACCCACGCGCTCCAGATCCGTGATGATCTTGGTCACCGCCAGCACCATGCGCAGGTCCACCGCCGCAGGCGTGCGCCGCGCCAGGATCTCGGTGCATTCCTCGTCGATGGCCACTTCCATGGAGTTGATCTTGTAGTCGGACTTGGAGATGGTCTCGGCGACTTCGGCATTGCCCTGGGACAGGGCGTCCAGTACCTGCGAAAGGTGCTCTTCCACCAGCCCGCCCATGGCGAGCACGCGCGAGCGGATGTCCTCGAGTTCCTTGTCGAACTGATGCGAGATGTGGCTTGAAAACTTGGATGCGGCCATGCGGCCCTCCGGGGCGGTTGCGGCGTGGTCAGCCGTAACGGCCGGTGATGTAATCCTCGGTCATCTTCTCGCCCGGGTTGGTGAACAGCTTGTTGGTCGGGCCGAACTCGATGAGATCACCTATGTACATGAAAGCGGTGTAATCGGATACACGTGCCGCCTGCTGCATGTTGTGCGTGACGATCACGATGGTGTAGTTGGCCTTCAGCTCGAAAATGAGTTCCTCGACCTTCAGGGTGGAGATCGGGTCCAGCGCCGAGGCGGGCTCGTCCAGCAGCAGCACCTCCGGCTCGATGGCGATGGCGCGGGCGATGACCAGGCGCTGCTGCTGCCCACCGGACAGGCCCAGCGCACTCTCGTGCACGCGGTCCTTCACCTCGTCCCACAGGGCGGCGCTCTTGAGCGAGCGCTCCACCACTTCATCGAGAATGCGGCGCTTGTTCACACCCTGCAGCCGCAGGCCGTAGGCCACGTTCTCGTAGATGGACTTGGGGAAGGGGTTCGGCTTCTGGAACACCATGCCGACGCGGCGGCGCAGGTCCGCCACGTCCACGTTACGGCCGTAGACGTTGTCGCCGTCCAGACGGATTTCGCCCGCGATCCGCACGTTGTCGTACAGGTCGTTCATCCGGTTGAAACAACGCAGCAGGGTGGATTTGCCGCAGCCGGAAGGCCCGATGAAGGCGGTGACCCGCTTCTCCGGGATGCTCATGTTGATGCCGTTG
Source organism: uncultured Gammaproteobacteria bacterium (assembly GCA_964351795.1). GTDB lineage: Bacteria > Pseudomonadota > Gammaproteobacteria > JADZEE01 > JADZEE01 > CAYGQN01. Next base: position 21,445 of record CAYGQN010000008.1, on the reverse strand, counting down.
AGCGCCTGCTGCTCCCCGTACCACAGGTCCAGCTTGTCGACGACCAGGCATTCGCGTTCAGTCTCGTCCGCCTCGCCGCCCGTCTCGGGCGCAATGCCCTGCCCGGCCCTGAACGGCTCCACCTGCGCCTGCTTGCTGTCCATGGCTGGTTCGCTCTCTGTCACGCTGTCACCGGCCGCGCGTCTGTCAGGAATCGGAGGCATTGTACTTGTCTCGCAGGCGGTTGCGAATTCGGATGGCGGCCAGGTTCAGGACCACCGTGATGACGATGAGCAGCAGCGCAGTGGCATACACCAGCGGCCGCGCGGCCTCCACGTTCGGGCTCTGGAAGCCCACGTCGTAGATGTGAAAGCCCAGGTGCATGAACTTGCGGTCCAGGTGCAGGTAGGGGAAGTTGCCGTCCAGCGGCAACGACGGCGCCAGCTTCACCACGCCGACCATCATCAGCGGCGCCACCTCGCCGGCGGCGCGGGCCACGGCGAGGATCAGGCCGGTCATCATCGCCGGCGTCGCCATGGGCAGTACGGTGCGCCAGAGGGTTTCCGCCTTGGTCGCGCCGAGGGCCAGGCTGCCTTCGCGAATGGCGCGCGGGATGCGGGACAGGCCCTCCTCGGTGGCGACGATGACCACCGGCACGGTCAGGATGGCGAGCGTGAGCGAGGACCACAGCAGCCCCGGCGTACCGAAGGTCGGCGATGGCAGCGCTTCCGGGTAGAACCATTTGTCGATGTTGGAGCCGAGGAAATACACGAAGAAACCCAGGCCGAACACGCCGTAGACCACCGAGGGCACACCGGCGAGGTTGTTCACCGCAATGCGTATCACGCGGGTAACCGGACCCTGCGTGGCGTACTCGCGCAGGTAGACGCCGGCGATGACTCCGAAGGGTGTCACCAGCACGGCCATCACCAGCACCATCAGCACGGTGCCGAAAATGGCCGGGAAGATGCCGCCCTCGGTGTTGGCCTCGCGCGGGTCGTCGAGGATGAACGCCGCCAGCGCATGCCCGTAATGCAGGACCTTGTCCGTTAGCGACATGGCGTTCGGCCGGTGGGCATAGACGATTTTCGACAGCGGGATCTCGACCCGGTCGCCGCTGGCCAGGCGCAGCATGGCGCTGTCGCGTCCGATTTCCTCGTACAGGTCGATGAGCCGGCGGTTCAGCTCGTCGTAGCGTGCCTGCAGGGCGGCCTTTTCCTCGGCGATCTCCGCCGCGCGGGCCGGGTCGCTGCGGCCCTGGAGGGCCATCCGCCGCTCCGCCAGGCGCAGCTTTTCCATGCTGTAGTTGATGGCGCCGATGGCGTTCTTTTCGATTTCGTTGATGTCGGTCTTCAGCGCGTGCCGGCGCTCCAGCCGCGACTGCAGCGCGGACCAGGCCTGCTCGCCGCTGGCGACGGTCTCGCCGCGCTCGAGCACCGAGTCGATGAAACCGTAGGCATTGCCCCACTCCTCGCGCTCGAGCACAGCCGCATCGGGCGGATACTCCGGCTCGGACATGGCCGGGGCCACGAACCAGCGGAAATCCATGCCGGTGAAGTCGCGGTTGCCAATCTTGTACAAATGGCGATCCACGAACAGGGTGTCGGCGGGTACCTGGAAACCGGACTGGCGCACGAGTATGGCGTCCACCGTTTCGGTGTCGGTGCGCTCGCCCATGAACCGGGCGGTCTCGCCCTCGCTGCCGGTGTACTCGAACAGCGCCACCGGGGCTGGCCAGAAATGGCCGGCACCGCGCACCACGATGAGCCCCAGCAGGCCCAGCACCATCAGCATGCTCACACTGACCGCGCCGGCCGTCAGCCATACCCAGGGGCTGCCCGTTCCAAGCCAGCGCTGCACTGCTTTCATCGGTCCGCCCTCACAGCGACGAGTACTTCTCGCGCAGCCGCTGGCGCACGAGTTCGGCAATGGTATTGAAGGCGAAGGTGGCCATGAACAGCACCAGCGCGGCCAGGAACAGCACGCGGTAGTGCGTGCTGCCGACCTCGGACTCGGGCATTTCCACCGCGATGTTGGCGGACAGGGCCCGGAAACCCTCGAAGATGTTCATGTCGATGATGGGGGTATTGCCAGTGGCCATCAGCACGATCATCGTCTCGCCCACGGCCCGGCCGAGGCCGATCATGACCGCCGAGAAGATGCCCGGGCTGGCCGTGAGAATGACCACGCGGCTGAGCGTCTGCCAGGGGGTCGCGCCAAGCGCCAGCGAGCCGAAGGTGAGCTGCCTGGGAACGCTGAACACCGCGTCCTCGCTGATGGAGAAGATGGTGGGAATCACCGCGAAGCCGATGGCCACACCCACCACCAGCGAGTTGCGCTGGTCGTAACCGATACCGAGTTCATTGGTGAGCCATTGCGGCATGTTGCCGCCGAACAGCCAGTGCTCGATGCCCGGGCTGAGGGCGAAGGCCAGCCAGGTGGCCAGGATAATCACCGGCATGAGCACGGCCCCCTCCCAGCCGGCCGGCACCCGGTGACGCAGGGCACCGGGCAGCTGCGGCCATACCGCCGCCGACAGCAGCACCGAGCCGGGCAGGAACAGCACCAGCAGGAACACCGCCGGCAGGTAGGCCTCCACCAGCGGCGCCAGCCACAGCCCGGCCAGGAACCCCAGGATGACCGTTGGCAGGGCCGCCATGATCTCGATGGTGGGCTTGACGATGTTGCGCATGCGCGCGGACATGAAATAGGCGGTGTACACGGCACCGGCGATCCCGAGCGGCACGGCGAACAGCATGGCGTAGAAGGCCGCCTTCATGGTGCCGAAGGCCAGCGGCGTCAGGCTGAACTTCGGCTCGAAATCGCTGGAGGCCGACGATGACTGCCAGATGTACTCCGGCTCCTGGCGGCTCTCGTACCAGACCTTGCCCCACAGCGAGCGGAAGGAGATCTCGGGGTGCTCGTTGTGCACCTCCCAGGGCTGGCTGCCCGCGGTGGTATCGAGCAGCAGGGTGTCGGCCCGCGGGCCGAAACTGCCGCCGATGACCGGGTAATCGCCGGGCTTGTGCTCGAGCACGGTGCGATGCGCGGTGGTGTGATAGAAGGCGAGGCTGCCATCGGCGGCGCCGGCGGCGAAGGCCTTGCGAAAGAACTCGGGGATGATGCTGGTGATGGCGCCCGCCATCGGCCCGAAGCTTCTCACCCGTGCCAGGCTGTAGTCGTTGTCGTCGCTGCGCAGGGGAAACCACTGGGTCACCCGGCCGGTTGAATCACCCACCAGCAGCGAAATGCCCCCGGCCAGGTGGGCCATGGCAGTGATTCGTTCGCCGCCGCTGACCGCGGCTACCCGGTCAAGCTGGCGCGGCGCGTTGATGGCGGTGATGTCGTAGTAATAGATGTCACCGCCGGCGGTGGCCAGGTACAGCGAGCGCTGGTCCTTGCTCAGCACCAGGCTGGTGATTTCGTCCTGGATGCGGAAGCTGCCGCCGCTGCGCTCCACGGTGACCTCGTCGCCCAGCAACGAGGTCTCGCGCGAGAAGCGGGCCAGCAGGATTTCCCCGTCGTCGCGGCTGAGGCCGGCGACCGTGGCGACCTCACCATCGAACTGGACACCCAGGTGGCCCATCGCCCGGCCGGCCTCGTCGAGCACCAGGGGCGTCTCGCCGAACGGCCAGCTCAGCGATGGGGCAATAGTGCGCACGTTGCCCGGGTAGCTCACCGTGTACTCGTGTTGCAGCAGCAGCAGGTTGCCATCCCGCAGGGCGATGCCGAAACTGCGCTGGGCGAGGTCGCCATGGGCGATTGCCGCGGCCGGCGTAGCGCTGAGCTGAACGCTCTGCAGGGGCCGGCCGTCGGCCATGCGAAAGAAGGTGGCCCGCGCATCGTTGGTCACGCGCAGGCCGATTTCCGCGTATTCCTCCATGGTGACGAAGGCGGTACTGGCGGTCAGGTCTGCACTGCCGCGAAGGGGTGCAGCCGGGTTCATGCTGGCCGGCAGGAACATCGGCGCAACGATGTACAGCAGGTAGAAAAAGATGAGGAGGATGGCCGCGAGTACGCTGAGGCCCCCGACTGTCATCAGCACCGAGGCAATGCGGTCCTTCAGGCGCCGCCAGCGCCGCAGACGCACGGCCGCCGGCTGATCGGCAGCGCGCAGGACCTTGGCGGGGGCATCCAGGGCAGACATGGGGGCGGATTATCGCAAACTGGGGGCTACAAGCCAGTGACAGAAAAAAAGCCCCGCCGGGTGAGGGCGGGGCCGTGGATTCGGCAGGGCGAGGCGGCGGCTGCCGGCCGGGCCGGTCTACTCCCCGAGCAGGGCCCGAAGCTGCTTTTCCGCCACGGTGGCCGGCAGGGGGATATAGCCGTCCTTGAGCACGACCTCCTGGCCCTGGGCCGACATCACCATGCGCAGGAACTCGCGCTCCAGCGGCGGCAGGGGCTTGTTCGGGTGCTTGTTCACGTACACCCACAGGAAGCGGGCCAGCGGGAACTTGCCGGCAATGGCGTTCTCGGCGGTGGCCTCCACGAAGGGCTTGCCCGGGCCCTTGGCCAGCGGGATGGGGCGTACGCCGGAGGTGGTATAGCCGATGCCGGAGTAGCCGATGCCGTTCAGCGAGCGGGTGATGCCCTGCACCACCGAGGCCGAACCCGGCTGTTCATTGACGGTGTCCTTGAAATCGCCCTTGCACAGGGCCTGCTGCTTGAAATACCCATAGGTGCCGGAGACGGAATTGCGCCCGTACACCTGGACCGGCCGTGACGCCCAGGCGCCGGTCAGGCCGAGATCCCCCCAGGTGCGGATGTCGCTGGGGTGGCCGCACTTGCGGGTGGCCGAGAACACCGCGTCCACCTGCGGGATGGTCATGCCCTCGATGGGGTTGTCCTTGTGCACGAATACCGCCAGCGCATCGATGGCCACGGGCACGCCGGTGGGCTTGTAGCCGTGGTGACGCTCGAAGGCCTCGATTTCCTTGTCCTTCATCTTGCGGCTCATGGGCCCGAAGTTGGCCGTGCCCTCGGTGAGCGCGGGCGGCGCGGTGGAGGAGCCGGCGCCCTGGATCTGAATGTTGACGTTGGGATACAGGCGCTTGAACTCCTCGCCCCACAGGGTCATGAGGTTGTTCATGGTGTCCGAGCCGACGCTGGAGATGTTACCGGACACACCGCTCGACTTCTCGTAGGCGGGCAGGGCGGCATCCACGCCGTCGGCGGCGCTGGTCAGCGGAAAAACGGCGGCAACGGCCAGGGCAAGACGTGCAAGGCGAGGGCGGATCATCGGTTATGTGACTCCTGGAGCAAGGGGCGGTGTGCGGGCGCCCCGGGGCAGTCCGCAATAACGCAATACATAGCGTATGCGGTGTTTGTTACGAATGTATGACACGCACCCGCCGGGGCGCCTTAACAGGCTGTAAATCAGATGCTTGCCGTCAGGCCTCCGCCGTGATGTAGCACACCCAGGAGGACTCGGAATCGGCTTCGTTGACCACCTGGAAGTCATCCTCGTCGTCATCCTCGGACATCTGCCACCACACCTGTACGCGCGAGAAACCGGCATCGGCCAGCAGTTCCCGGATTTCCGGAAGCGTCCATAGTCGCCAGGTGTAGGTGAATGCGGGCTTAAGCTTCGAGCCGTCCGGGAACAGGAACTCGATCTGGCAGCGCTGCTCGCCGGTGACGGGATTGTAGGAGACCTGGTTCCAGACGTAGGTGAAGTCCTTGATTTTCGTGCGTTCTCGCATGGGCTTCTGGCTTTCCCAGCCGCCGTAGCAGTCCAGGAAGAACACGCCATCGCTGACCAGTGTTTCGCGCACGCGCCGGAAATAACGCCTCAGCGCGGCCCGCTCGGCCAGGCACCAGTAACTGAAGTTCATGGCCAGTACGATGTCCACCGGGCGGGTATTCACTTCCAGGACGTTGCCATGGATGAGTTCGATGCGCTCGCGCGCGGCCGGCTTGAGCCCGCCGCGGTTGTGCTTCTCGCCCCAGGCGAGCACCTCCTCGTCGAAATCCACCGCCACGGCCACGTTGTCCTTGCGCCGGCGCACCCACTCGCAGGCGGTGTTGGCGGTGCCGCAGAAATCCTCGCGAAGGTAGCGGCCATCGCGGCCGCGCAGGCTCCGGAAGGTGGCATCGACGAAATCGATTTCCGCCTCCACGCACTGCACCGATTGCTGGTAGAGCCTGTGGCGGTCGGCGCGATCAGCGCGGGTCTTGCTCTTGTTGCCCTTGTTCTTTTCCTTGCTGGCCATGGCTTGTTCGATTGCTCCGAATCAGGTCTGCTCGATGGGCGCTCATGATAGCATTCGAGGCTGCTTCAGCCCCTGCGCGCGGGTGCGATCATGGACGCCGTCGACCTCCAACACGCCGATCTGTACATCAACCGCGAACTCAGCCTGCTCGAGTTCAACCGCCGCGTGCTCGAGCAGGCGCGGGATGAATCCGTGCCCCTGCTCGAGCGCCTGCGCTTCCTGTGCATCGCCAGCAGCAACCTGGACGAATTCTTCGAAATCCGGGTGTCCGGCCTGAAGCAGCAGGTGGTGTACGGCGCCACCCAGCGCGGCCCGGACAACCTCACGCCCCAGGAGCAGTTGTCGCGCATCGCCGAGGTCGCCCATCGCCTGGTCGATGACCAGTACCACGTGCTCAACGACGTGCTGCTGCCGGCACTGGCCACCGAGGGGATCCGCTTCCTGCGCCGCTCGCAGTGGAACGCCCGCCAGTCGGGCTGGGTGCGCTCGTTCTTCAATCGCGAGCTGCTGCCGCTGCTCAGCCCGCTCGGCCTGGACCCGGCCCACCCGTTCCCGCGCATCCTGAACAAGAGCCTGAACTTCCTGGTCACGCTGGAGGGCAAGGATGCGTTCGGGCGCGATACCGGTGTCGCGATCGTGCAGGCGCCGCGCTCGCTGCCACGCATCATCCCGGTGCCGGCCAGCCATACCGACGGCGCCGGGGATTTCGTGCTGCTGTCCTCGATCATCCATGCCCACGTCGATGACCTGTTCCCGGGCATGCACGCCACCGGCTGCTACCAGTTCCGCGTCACCCGCAACTCCGACCTGTTCGTGGACGACGAAGAGGTGGACGACCTCAAGCGGGCGCTGGAGGGCGAGCTGTCGGCGCGGCGCTTCGGTGACGCCGTGCGCCTGGAGGTCTCGGATGTCTGCCCGCAGGACATGCGCAACTTCCTGCTGCACCAGTTCCATCTCACCGAGAACGATCTCTACCAGTGCAACGGGCCGGTCAACCTCACCCGGCTGATGGCGGTGCCGGATCTCGTCGATCGCCCCGACCTCAAGTACGGCGGCTTCACGCCCGGCCTGCCCACGCGCATCGCCCGCAACCCGGACATCTTCGAGGTCATCCGCCGCGGCGACGTGCTGCTGCACCTGCCGTTCGAATCCTTTGCCCCGGTGGTGGAGTTCCTGCGCCAGGCGGCCAATGATCCGAACGTGGTGGCCATCCGCCAGACCCTGTACCGCACGGGCTCGGACTCGGCCATCGTCAAGGCACTGGTGGACGCCGCCCGCGCCGGCAAGGAAGTGACCGTGGTCATCGAGCTGCGGGCCCGGTTCGACGAGGCCGAGAACATCGAGCTGGCCGAGGACCTGCAGGAGGCCGGCGCGCACGTGGTCTACGGCGTGGTAGGGCACAAGACCCACGCCAAGATGATCATGGTGGTACGCCGGGAGGGCAAACAGCTGCGCCGCTACGTGCATCTGGGCACGGGCAACTACCACGCGCGCACGGCACGCCTGTACACCGACTACGGCCTGCTCACCTGCGACAAGGCCATCGGCGACGACGTGCACAAGGTGTTCCAGCAGCTCACGGCACTGGGGCGGGCAAGCCGACTGAAGAAGCTCCTGCAGGCGCCGTTCACCCTGCACAAGAGCATGCTGGAGCTCATCGAGCACGAGGCCACCTGCGCCCGCGAGGGCCGGCCGGCCCGCATCATCGCCAAGATGAACGCTCTCATCGAACCGCAGATCATCCAGGCCCTGTACGAGGCCTCCAAGGCCGGCGTGAAGATCGACCTCATCATCCGCGGCGTGTGCGCGCTGCGCCCGGGCATCGGCGGCGTCTCGGACAACATCCAGGTGCGCTCCATCGTCGGGCGCTTCCTGGAGCACACCCGCATCTTCTATTTCCAGCACGACGGCGATGAACTGGTGTACCTGTCCAGCGCGGACTGGATGGGCCGCAATTTCTTCAGCCGCGTGGAGGTGTGCTTTCCCATCGAGGACAAGCGCCTGAAAGCCCGGCTCATCAAGGAAGGCCTGACCCACTACCTGCAGGACAACACCCAGGCCTGGGTGCTGCAAAGCGACGGCAGCTACCGGCGCACCACGCCCGGCAATGCCCGGCCGCGCAGTGCGCAATCCAGGCTGCTGAATGATCTCGCCGATTTCGGCGTGCCGGGCTGAGGCCGCCGGCGCCTCCGGCGGGGCTGCTCAGCGCAGCTTGAGCTTGATGCCGGCGGCCTTGAGATAGTCCGCTTCCTGGGCGAGGTCGGCCCGCGTCAGCGGATGTGCATCCAGCCAGCCCTCCGGAAAACGCAGTCGCAGGCCGGAGTCCCGGGCCCGCAGCGCGACAGGCGGCAACGCCGCCTCGCTGCGGGAGCGGTGCAGCACCACCGCCAGGCGCAGCAGCGTGGCCATATGCTGCAGGCGACGCTCGGCCCCGTCGGGCAGGCCGGCCTGGGCGAGGTCGGGAAACTTGCGCCGATGCGCCCGGACCAGCAGCGCCAGCTGCGCCTGCTCACCGCGCGAGAATCCCGGCATGTACAGGTTTCGCAGCAGGTAGCCGCCGTGCTTGTGATAGGCGCTGTGGCTGACGTCCAGACCGATTTCGTGCAGCATCGCCGCCCAGCGCAGCAGGCGGCCGCATTCGCGCTCATCCAGATCCCAGCGCTCCGCCGCCTGGGCGAGCAGCGCCGCAGCGGTGGCGGCGACCCGCTCGGCCTGGCCGGCATCGGCCTTGAAGCGCTCGAGCAGCTTGCGCACCGTGTGCTCGCGCACATCATGCTGGTGGTAGCGGCCCAGCAGATCGTAGAGCAGGCCCTCGCGCAGGGCGCCGCTGGACACCCGCATCCGGTTGATGCCCAGCGAACGGAAGGCCGCGCTGAGAATGGCCACGCCCCCGGGGAACACCGGCGCGCGCTGGGCATCCAGTGCGCTGAAGCCGAGCCGCTCGACACTGCCGGCCTCCACCATGGCCGCTTCCAGCGCTTCCAGCGACTCGGGCGTGATGCCGTCGCTGCTCCAGCCACGCTCGAGGACCACGTCGCGGATGGCGATGATGGTGCCCGAGGCACCGAAGGCCGATTGCCAGCCGGCTTCCCGGTAGCGCGCCTCGATGGTCTCGAACTCCTGCCAGGCCGCCAGGCGGGCCCGGCGCAGCCGCTCGGCCGTGATGCGGCCGTCGGCGAAGAAGCGGTTGCTCATGCCCACGCAGCCGATGTAGAGGCTTTCCAGCTCGTGCGGCCGGAAGTGCTGGCCCAGGATGACCTCCGTGCTGCCGCCGCCGATATCCATCACCAGCCGCGTGTCGTTGTTGTCCTCGATGCTGTGCGAGACCCCGAGGTAGATCAGCCGCGCCTCCTCGTGGCCGGGAATGATGTCGATGCGATGGCCCAGCGAGGCCTCGGCAAGGCGCAGGAAATCCTCGCTGTTGCGGGCCTTGCGCAGGGTGTTGGTGCCCACGGCGCGCACCCTTTCGGGGGCGAATTCGCGCAGCCGCTGGCCGAAGCGCTCCAGGCAGTCGATGGCGCGGTGCATGGCCTCGGGCGCGAGCCGGTTGCGCTCGTCCAGGCCGGCCGCCAGGCGCACCATGTCCTTCATGCGGTCCAGCACCTGCAGGCGCTCGTCCTCGAAGCGCGCCACCAGCATGTGGAAGCTGTTCGACCCCAGGTCGATGGCGGCGACGATTTCGGGCGGGCTGGCGCTCATCGGCGCGATTATAGACCGCGCTTGAGCCCCGCAAACTTTTCATGCCCGGCGACACAGGCCACAATAGCCGTGGTCGGCACGGATTCTGGAGCCCATTGATGAGCGAGGCAGACGTACGCGAACTCAACCCCGCCGAGGCGGCGGTGTTGCTTGATCGCGACCCGCGTGCCGCACTGATAGACGTGCGCAGCCGGGTGGAGTTCGATTTCGTCGGCCATCCGGTCGGCGCCCTGCACGTGCCCTGGAAGGAATTCCCGGACTGGGCCGAAAACCCCGAGTTCGTGCTGCACGTGGAAGCGGCGCTGCAGGGCCGTGCCCGCAAGGACACCCCGCTGCTGTGCATCTGCCGCAGCGGCACGCGCTCCATGGCCGCGGCGAAGGCGCTGGCCGCCGCCGGCTACCGCGCCGTGTACAACGTGGCGGAGGGCTTCGAAGGCGATATCGACGAGAATCTGCACCGCGGCACCATCAACGGCTGGCGCCTGCGCGGCCTGCCCTGGGAGCAGACCTGAGGCACGACCATGCGGCAGCCACGGCGCGAACTCATGGATGTCATCATGCTGGGGGCGATCGGGTGGCTGTTCTGGTTCGCCCTGCAGGAGCAGCGCGTGCCCCTGCCGGACGGGCGCTTCATCGAGCGCCAGGACACCGCAGCGGGCTACTGGCTGCTGGTAGGGGTCATCGTGTGGACGCTGCTGGCGAGCATCGCCCGCCTCCTGCGCCGCCTGCTGCCGCCCGAGCGTCATCCCCTGCACTGACAGGGGCCTGACCGACCGGCGCTGCACAGCATCGCCACGCGGGCCGGATTTCCCGCCGCGCCTTCACCGCCACGCCGACGGACATCCTCGCTCGCCGGCCGGCCGTGGCCGGGTCGCGCTGGCGGCCGCGCCCCGGGCGCCGGCGGCCCTCAGTCCGGCTGTGCGCAGCGCCAGCAGGCCGAGAACTGCCCCTCGATCAGCTCGCCGCAATCCGGGCAGGCCCATTCCGACAGGGAATCGCGGCTGTCCGCCAGTGCCGTGTCAATCTGGGTGCGGGCGGCGCCGGCATCCTCGTCGTTGACCACCCACAGCTCCGGCCACACCACCGTGGGCGGCAATTCCCCGGCGGCGCCCGCCAGGTGCTCGAAGCGCACGAAACAGGGAATGCGGTTCAGCTCCAGCACGCTCTTGAGAAAGCCGACCATGATGCGGTCGGCCGAGGTGTACACGCGCTGCACTTGGGGGTGTCAGCCGTCGCCGAGCAGGGCGGCGGCCTGGCGAGCCGCCCGCGCCCGGATTTCCGGGGTGACGCTGCGGGCCACGGCGGCCAGGGCCGCCAGCATGACGCCGACGTCATCGGTGTAGCCAAGCACCGGGGTGAGGTCCGGGATGACGTCCACGACGCTGATGAAATACCCCAGTGCACCAATAATGACCGTGCGCGCCCAGACCGGCGTGTGCGGCGAGCGCAGGGTGTAGTACAGCACCAGGGCGTGCTCCAGGGCCTCGCGGCCGACCACGCGCGCGACGCGGCCGAGCTTGCGCCAGAAGCCGTCCTCGGTCCAGGCGCGCTCGTATTCTTGCAGGGCGATGTCCTTGCCGGGCATGGGCGAAGCCTCCGTTGCAGGTTTCCGCCGGTCGACGATGCTTCTAAAGTACAATGAGCCGGCCGCAGGCGGCAATGCAGGCCGCTGCGCTTTTTCCGCCCCTGTCCGTATAATGTCGCGCCCTCACGCCCCGGAGTCCCCCTTCCCATGGCCAGTAACATCCGTAATGTCGCTATTGTCGCGCACGTCGACCATGGCAAGACCACGCTCGTCGACGGCCTGCTGCAGCAGTCCGGTACCTGGGGCGAACGCGCTGCCGCGCCCGAACGGGCCATGGACAGCAACGATCTGGAGCGCGAGCGGGGGATCACCATCCTCGCCAAGGCGACATCGGTCGAGTGGAAGGGCACCCGCATCAACATCGTCGACACCCCCGGCCACGCCGATTTCGGCGGCGAGGTGGAGCGCATCCTGTCCATGGTGGACTCGGTGCTGCTGCTGGTGGATGCCGTCGACGGGCCCATGCCCCAGACGCGTTTCGTCACCCAGAAGGCCCTGGCCCGCGGGCTGCGACCCATCGTGGTGGTGAACAAGATCGACCGCCCCTCGGCGCGGCCGGACTGGGTGGTGGACCAGACCTTCGACCTGTTCGATCGCCTCGGCGCCACCGACGAGCAGCTCGACTTCCCCGTGATCTACGCCAGCGCCCTGCACGGCTACGCCTCGCTGGAAGCCGCACCCGGCACCGATCTGCAGCCGCTGCTGGAGACCCTGGTGAAGCACGTGCCGCCACCGCTGGTGGATGCCGATGGCCCGCTGCAACTGCAGATCAGCTCGCTGGATTACTCCAGCTACGTCGGCACCATCGGCATCGGCCGCATCGCCCGTGGCGAGGCGCGGCCTGGTATGAGCATCATCGCCGTGGACCGCGACGGCAAGCGCCGCCAGGCGCGTATCCTGCAGGTGCTGGGCTTCCGCGGCCTGGAACGCTACGAAGTGCAATCGGCGCGCGCCGGTGACATCGTCGCGGTAACCGGCGTGGAAGCGATCCGCATTTCCGACACCCTGTGCGACCCGGCGAAACCCGAGGCCCTGCCGGCCCTGTCGGTGGACGAGCCCACCGTGCAGATGGTGTTCCGCGTGAACGATTCGCCCTTCGCCGGACGCGACGGCAAGTACATCACCTCGCGCCAGATCCGCGAGCGCCTGATGCGCGAGCTCGAGCACAACGTGGCGCTGCGCGTGGAGGAAACCCGCGACCCCAACGTGTTCCTGGTATCCGGCCGCGGCGAACTGCACCTGTCCGTGCTTATCGAGACCATGCGCCGCGAGGGTTACGAGGTGGCGGTGGGCAAACCCCGGCCCATCTTCCGCGACGTCGATGGCGTGCGTATGGAGCCCTTCGAGCAGCTCGTGGTGGACGTCGAGCAGGAGCACCAGGGCAGCATCATCGAGCGCCTGTCCGAGCGCAAGGCACTGCTCCAGGACATGCAGGCCGACGGCAAGGGCCGCATCCGCCTGACCTTCCGCATCCCGGCCCGCGGGCTCATCGGCTTCCGCACCGAGTTCCTCACCACCACCTCCGGCACCGGCGTGATGTTCCACGTGTTCGACGAGTATGCCCCGGCGGTCAGCGGCACCATCGGCGAGCGCATCAACGGCGTGCTCATCAGCAACGGCACCGGCCGCAGTATCGCCTTCGCGCTGTTCAACCTCCAGGATCGCGGCCGCCTGTTCATCGGCCCGGGCGAGGACATCTACGAGGGCATGGTCATCGGCCTGCATTCGCGCGGCAACGACTTGACCGTCAACCCGATGAAGGCCAAGCAGCTCACCAACATCCGCGCTGCCGGCAGTGACGAGAACGTGCTGCTGACCACGCCGGTACGCTTCGACCTGGAGCAGGCCATCGAGTTCATCGACGAGGACGAGCTGGTGGAGGTCACGCCGAAAGGGCTGCGCCTGCGCAAGCAGGAGCTGCTGGAACACGAGCGCCGGCGCACCGCGCGCGGCAAGGCCCTGGCCGAGGAGACATGATCGGCCTGCTCCAGCGCGTGAAGCAGGCGCGCGTGGATGTGAACGGCGAGACCATCGCCGCCATCGGCGAGGGCCTGATGGTACTCATCGGTGTGGAGCGGGGCGATGGCGAGGCCCAGGCCGGGCGCCTGCTGGAACGCCTGCGCGGCTACCGGGTGTTCGAGGATGCCGAGGGCCGTATGAACCGCAGCCTCGTCGACATCGGCGGCGACCTGCTGCTGGTGCCGCAGTTCACCCTCCCCGCCGATACCCGCAAGGGCATGCGGCCAAGCTTCACCCCGGCGGCCGACCCGGACACCGGCAAGGCGCTGTTCAACTACCTCGTCAAGCAGGCCAGGGCCGCCGGCGGCAACGTGCAGGCCGGCCGCTTCGGCGCCCACATGCAGGTGCAACTGGTGAACGACGGGCCGGTGACCTTCTGGCTGCGCACCGCGCCGGTGGCGGCATCAGCCCCGGCCCCGGACGAAGGTTGACCCTCGCAACACCGCCGCGCGGGTCTCGTGTCCGGCGGCCGCTCGAGGATGGCAAGCACCGGGTTACGGCGCCCGGCGGCAGGGCGGGGACAGCCGCCGCCGGCCGGTGAAGGCCGACGGCGGCCGGCGGATCAGCGAGCGGCGGCGCGGCGGCGCATCATGCCAAAGCCGGCCAGGCCGAGGCCCAGCAGGGCCAGCGAGGCAGGCTCGGGGGTGACCGTGGGCAGCGAGCGGGCGGACACCGAGGTCAGGGCGAAGCGCAGACCTTCGTCGTTGTCGAAGAACATCCAGTTCAGGTTGCCTGAATGGTAGTTCGGGGTGTCATTCCACAGCGCCAGCACCGTGGCCGGGTTGAGGATGGAAGAGCCGTCGATGACCGACAGGTTCTCGGTGCCGACGGCGAACTGCATGCCACCGACATCCACCCCGCCGATGGCTGCACCGCTGGCATTCGGGCCGGAGATGACGAGGTCGTCCACGAAAGGTGCCAGCGAACCCGCCTGGTTGTCGTTGCGCAGGCCCGCGCCGCCGCCGGTGGACGTGGCGGTGTAACCATCGACGGTCATCTCGAACAGCGACACCGATGCCGACGAGCCGCTGTCGTCATCAACGACAATGCGCCCGCTCATCGCGTCGCCCACCGAGAAGCGGGTTTCCAGCAGCGGTGCGCCGACCACACCCAGGGTGGTGAGGCTTTCCACCACGCCGGCGAAGGTGATTTCAAATGGCGTGGCCAGCGCCGTGAGCGGGCTGGCGAGGGTAGCGGTGAGGCAAAGGCCAAGCAGGGTTTTCTTCACGATGGATGATCTCCTTATCGGACTCGGGTTTTGGTTCCGGGGCCATCGTACTGATGCCGTTCGAATCACCCGTCACCGGCAGCGCTGCTATGGGCTGATGGCGGTGCCAGGGCCGGGCATTTGGCGGCTGATGGCCTTTTGGACCGGATACACTGGGGAATGCAAGATGTCGGCCAAAAACCAACTCATTGAATTATCAATGATTATCTCAGGGCGTCACGCGGGCTTGTAAAGAATTTTGACAATCCTGGCAGCGCCGGGGACGGTTCAGGTGCCGGGCCCGATCCCCCGGTTGTCCAGCACGCGCAGCACCCCGAACACGATCCGGTAGATGAACCAGATGGCGGTCACGGCCAGCACCAGCCAGCCGATCACCACGAACAGCAGCAGGAAACCCGCCACGCCACCGGCCAGCGCCACCCAGAAGGTGCGGATCTGCCACTGGCAGTGCGAGGCCAGCCAGGTGCCGGCGAGATCCGGGCGCTTCACGTAGTTGATGATCACGCCGATGAGGGCCGTCAGCGGCAGGAACAGCGAAGCGGCCAGCAGCCCGTACACGACCAGCGTGATGGTGCGGGCGGCGCGCAGCCGCTCCGCGTCGATGACGGGCGTGGCCTCACCCGGTTGCAGTTGCGGATCCTCGGTCATGGCTGCTCTCCGGTTGGTGGCGGTGCAGGGCGCAGCGACGGCGCCGCCGGCGACGGAGCTTCGCCCTGCTGGCTGCACAGCCTATCAAATGTGCACGCGGGCCGAGCGCGGCAGCGCCCGGGGCCGGCTTCGACCAAGGGCGCCTCCGGGGCTCCAGCGAAAGGCCCGACCGCCGGCCTGTGCCCTGGTCGGGCAGGGCTTCGTGCCGGTCCCGGCGCGGCGGATGCTCAGAGCCCGGGGTTGACGGCCAGCAGCAGTTTCCCGGCCACCTGGCGCGACAACAGCTTCGTGTACATGGCCTCGATATCCGCGAAGTCGAACACGCCCTCGATGGGCACCCGCAGGCTGCCCGCGGCGACCGCGCCGGTCACCTCCTCCACGCTACGCCGCCAGGCATCGCCGCTGAAGTCGGTATGGCCGAGGTGATAGCGGCTGAAGGTGAGTGAGCGCGCCACCAAGCGCTCCCACAGGTTCGGCAGGGGCCGGCCCTCCGCCTCACCGTAGCTGACCACGTGGCCGAGCTTGCGGATGACGTCGAAGCTGCGGTCGAGGATGCTGGCGCCGGTGGAGTCGAGCACCTTGTCCACGCCGCGCCCATCGGTGCCGGCCAGCACCACCTGCGTGAAGTCCTCCTCGTTGCGATTGACCACCCGCGCGGCGCCATAGTCGAGCGCGCGCTGTTCCTTGCCCGCCGTACCGACCGTGCCGATGACCGTCGCACCGGCGGCCACGGCCAGCTGGGTGAGGTACAGGCCCACACCGCCGCCGATGGCATGCACCAGCAGGGTATCGCCCGCCTTCGTGGTGCTGACATTGTGCAGCAGGTGCCAGGCAGTGAGCGCCTGGATGTAGAAGGCCGCGCCCTGGTCGAGGCCGACCGTTTCCGGCAGGCGGATGAGCCGCTCCGCCGGCGCCACGCAGCGGTCGGCGAAACCGCCGGCCTCCTCGATGAACACGGCCACGCGATCACCCTCGGCAAAGCCCGTCACACCCGGGCCGAGCGCGGCAATGCGCCCGGCCACCTCGATCCCGGCCACCAGCGGGTAGCCCTTCGGATGCGGGTAGGTGCCGATGCGCATCATGGTGTCGGCGAAGTTGCAGCCGCCGTAGGCGACCTCCAGCAGTACTTCCCCCGCAGCCGGCGCCGGCTCGGGCACGTCGGTGATGATCATGTCGTCGGCGCCGCCGGCAGCGGACTTCAGGACAATGGCGCGCATGGCTGCTCCTTCTGCGTGAACGGTTCGAGGGGGTTCATGGCCCGTGATGGCCAGAGGGATTTATACCCCGGATGGGATGCAGGCACCTGATCGTCGCACGATGGAAGCATCACTCTCGTTCCCGAACAAGGCGACAGGGAGAGTCACAGCGCGAGTGCAAATCCCCCCAGGTTCCATACCCGTTCGCTGCAGACTTTGAGAAACCGGGCTGCAGAGCAGAGAACGAACAATGCGGCACAAGTGGCACCAGAGCGTTTGTTGCACCGGTTCGTGGCAGCCTGCTCGAGAAGTACCGGCGCGGGGTCAGGCGCTCAGCCGGCGCGCAGCGCGTCGTAGCGGCTCGGCTGCAGCCGCGGATCCCATTCCACCCCGCCGTGGCGCTGCGCCGCGTCGTGCATCTCGGCTTGCGCTTCCTCGATGCGCAGGCGGCGGGCCGCCTCGTCCGGCCCCACGATGCGGTCCAGCCAATAGTTGCACTGCTGGTGGATGCCGCGCTCGAGGTTTGCGAAGGGCCCGGGCTCGTAACCCGGTGAGCGGGCGGCGTTCTGCAGCGACTCCAGCAGCACCGTGTCCTCGCCGAGCACCTGCGCAATGAACTCACCGTAGGTTGCCACTTTCTCGTCGAAGCCCTCGCGATGCTCGGGCGCGTCGAAGAAGGCCCGCGGGATCTGCGTGTAGACGGTCACCTGCGTGCGGTTCACGTCGATGGGCAGGTAGGCGATGGGTTGCAGCAGATCATGGCGGGCGAACAGGGTCATGTTCGGTCGCAACCACGTGGTGCAGGCGAACTGCTCGTCGATTCGCCCTTTCAGCCATGGCAGGGTGTCGAACAGCTTCCTGCCGCCGGGAGCCATGGTGTCGCTGCGATAGAAGGCGTTATAGCCATGGCCGAGGACGTTGAAGCGGAAATCATCCACGGTGAAGTTCTTCCCACCGAAGGTATCCGCGTGAATGACACCCACGTGATAGATGTCGATGAGGTTCTCGGGAACGAACTTCCAGTTGCAGTCCACTTCGAAGACATGCTTGTGGCACAGCCGCGTGTCCTGCGGCCGCAGCTGCTCGCAGAACTCGCGCACGCCGTCCTCGTCCAGGTATTCCTCGAGCGGCCTGCAGTCGGGATCGAAGTTGATGAACACGTAACCGCCCCAGCATTCGAGCCGGATCCGCGGCAGGCTGCAGCCGGCGAGGTCGAAACCCTTCATCTCGCTTGCGCGCGGTGCGCCCAGCAGTTTGCCGGACAGGCCGTAGGTCCAGGCGTGATAGGGGCAACGGAAGCGGCGCGCGTTGCCATGGCCAAGCGGCGCCACCTCCACGCCCCGGTGCCGGCACATGTTGCGCAATCCATGCAGGTTGCCATCGCCGTCGCGGCTGATGAGCACCGACTCCCCCAGCAACCGGAAGGCCGTGTAGTCGCCGGCTTCGGAGAACTCCTCTTCACGGCCGACACAGAGCCAGTCCTTGAAGAAGATGTTCTCGACCTCCAGGCGGAAGATGTCCTCGGATGTATAGAACACGCCCGGCAGGTGGCGCGCCTGGTGCAGGCTCGCACGGGTGCGCGCGATAGCCTTGCGCATGTCCTCGGTTTGCAGCGATTGCAATGTCGTCATGCCCGAATACCTCCCCGGACCCGTGGGCCCGATCTCCCGACCGTCAGGCCTCGCCTGCACGCATGTCCGGCGGCAGGATCCGCCCGTCCTCGATAATCGTCTCGTCGTCCAGCATCAGCGTGCACCCGCGCATCGGCATATCCAGGTGGCAGGGGGTATCGTTGCTCCCGCCGAACTCGGTGTCAGGCCCGGTGGAGAACAGCACGTTGCCGTAGTAGGCGCGACCGTCCATGCCGATCCCCGGGATATCCACGCCCCAGCGGCAGTGCTCGTTCAAGCCCCAGCCGATATGCGACACCGCATAGGCGCGCCTGTCATCGTAGGCCGCCATGTAATCGCGAAGTTCAGCCGCCTCGCGACCGCCCTCGATCCGGGTGACCACGCCGCGTTCAATCTCGAAAGCAACCGCTTCCTGCAGCTGGCGCTTGAGCGGATACACGATGTCGCCTCGATCCAGCACCACCCGGCCCTGGACGCCACTCTCGCGTGCAACCGTGGCCAGGAACCCGCCCGGCCAGTGGTCCCAGCGGCCCGGCCTGTCGGTGTAGCCGTATTCGGTAAGAACAGGGCCTTGCCCGAGTTGGTAGCAGACGTCGGTGCCGGCCGGGTTGGTGAAGCGCAGAGTCCGTGCAGCCTTCAGCCGGGACTCCGCGGCCTCCACCCGGCCACGGAGGGAGGCCGTGGGGAACAGTCGCTCCAGCACCTCGAGGGGTTCGACGACCATGAGGATCCGCGCGCCGGCTTCCTGCAGCCGCAACTGCTCGGCGGAGAACAGCAGCAACATGAGGTCGATGATCATGTCGGCACCGAGCAGGGTTGCCATTGCCTCGGCGTCGGCAGCGAGGGCATTGGTGCCGAGGTTGGCCAGCTTTCTGGCGGCATCCCCGCCGGAGCCACTGCCCCGCGGTCGCACGAGCACGGCGTTGGCTCCGAGCGCGGCCGCGGCCTGCTGGAAGCACGTCGCCCGCTCGGCGGTGGCGTCGTCATCGTAGAGCACGGCAACGGTCTCGCCAGGGCTGACGCGACACAACTCGAGGTTGGCCTTGAACAGCCGGAGCATGCGCTCGGGCGGGGGAAAATCCGGCTGGGGGGTGGTTGCCATGATGGACTGGCTCCTCCGGGTACTCAGGGCAACTCGTTGAGAAAACCGAGTACCGCAGCATTGAAGCGCACGGGATCCTCAGCGTAGCCGATGTGACCGACCCCGGCCAGCATGCGCAGCTGGCTGGCGGGCAGGAGCCGGTGCAATTCCTCCGAGAACGCCATTGGAATCACCTGGTCCTGTTCACCGCCCAGCACCAGCGCCGGGAGGCTGATCCGCGCAACCCTGCTGCTGAGGTCGAAGCCCGCGAGCACGCCGGTGAGGAAGCAGGCATAAGCATGGCGATCATTCGCCGCGATAATCTCGGCAAGCCATTCCAGGACGAAAGGATCAGCCGGCTGGGCGAGCGCCTGCGACACCACCAGGCGGGCGTAGTCGTCCATGCTCTGCTCCGCCAGCGCAGCGGCCCGCGCCCGCACGATGGCCGCCGGGATCCCGAAGCGGCAGCCGGTATGGCACAGGACGAGGCTGCGCAGGCGCTCCGGTGCCCGCAGGGCAGCGGCGAGGCCGAAGAACCCGCCCATGGATGAACCCAGGTAGTGCACTCGCTCGATGGAGAGCGTATCGAGCACCGCGAGGATGTCGTCCACGACCAGGTCGATGGAATACGCGTCGGCGGCAACGGGTTTGTCGGAACGGCCGAAACCACGCACGTCGATGGCGATAACGTGGTAACGCTCGGCGAACGCACGCAGCTGGTGACACCACAGCCCCGTGCAACCACCCAGGCCGTGGACCAGGAGCAGCGGCACCCCGGTGCCCCATTGCTGCACGTTCAGCGTGATGCCGCCAACGTTCATTCTTGCCATGCCCGCCCCCCAAGGCCGCGGCTTGAGACCAGCCCGGACCCCGCCATTCTGCCATGGCAGGGGTCAGAGCGAGCGGTCCGAATCAGGGTTGTCTCAGCAGTGACCAACAGTACCTCAGCGGATTGTTGTTGGCGTACGCGCAGGGATTCGGCCCGCCTTGCAACCCAATCGGATCACTTTGGATATATATCAATCGGTGGCTTTCCCATGTATCCCTTTGTGCAATGCCGGTTATTTGTCCTTTTCGCTGCTAGTCAGATTTGGATAGGCGATCACGGCAGCAACTCCCATCGGGATCCAGCACAATAGATAGATAAATTTTGTAGCCAATGCATCAAACTCGATGGAATACGTTTGCGCGATCACGCGCACAAGGGCGCCTGCGCCAACCGTCAATACGACACCAACCACAAGTTGGATTACTCCGATGACACGATTAGTCACAATTATTGCACTCGCACGGCGTCAAAGCTTTCCTTAGGAAGTCTTGCGTGACACCACCGGCAAGTCCACTAATCGTACCGCCAACAACTAGCTCTACGGCTCTTCTCCCCCAGGCAGTTGGCCTTCCTCTATCCGAGATTGCTGATGTTGCTCCTCCGATAAATCTGCCCAAGGCTCCACCCGTTGCGCTGGGCAGGCTCCCGCGCGCTGACCAAGAAAATACAGTTTCGGATACTGCACCAGCCAACCAAGCGCCCCTGCCCTAGGGACAGTCCGGGACGGGACAGTCCGGGACACCCACCGATTGCACCAAGGCCCGCATGGCGCTAGCCTGATGCACAGGAACGGATGCCACCGCCAACAGAGGTCACGGATGACCCAGCCCCGCAAGACGCTCGTCTGCGTCGAACAAACCCCCTACTACCACTGCATCGGCCGCTGCGTGCGCCGCGCATTCCTGTGCGGCTTCGATGCCCTCACCCGCCGCTCCTTCGAGCATCGCAGGAGTTGGATGCGAGAGCGACTCGCCCTGCTCACCGAGGTCTTCGCGGTGGAGCTGTGCGCCTACGCCCTGATGAGCAATCACTACCACCTGGTGCTGAAACTCTGCCCTGACCGCGTGGACACCTGGTCCGACGAGGAGGTCATCGACCGCTGGCTGCGGGTGTGCGCTGGCCCGTCAATGGTGCACCGCTACCGTCGTGGCGATAACTTGAGTCCCGCCGAGCGGGAGACGGTGGCGAAGGTCCTCGCAGAATGGCGACGACGACTGTCGGATCTGTCCTGGTTCATGCGCTACCTGAACGAGCACATCGCCCGCCAGGCCAACGCCGAGGACGGCTGCAAGGGCCACTTCTGGGAGGCGCGATTCAAGTCCCAGGCCCTGCTCGATG
>CAYGQN010000007.1:0-26252 GCA_964351795.1 uncultured Gammaproteobacteria bacterium | reverse complement strand
TGCGCAGCGGCGGTGACGCCGGCGCCATCTTCCTGGTGGACGGCGAAGTGCCGGAGGCCGGCGCGATCATCCGCCAGCCCGACCTCGCCGCGACGCTGGAACGGGTGGCCGCCGAGGGCGCGGCCGGGTTCTATGCCGGCGAGGTGGCGCAGCGGCTGGTCGAGGGTGTGCGTGCGGCCGGCGGCATCTGGACACTGGCGGATCTCGCTGACTATCGCGTGGTCGAGCGGGCACCGATCACCGGCAGCTTCCGCGACATCCGCGTGGTCACGGCGGCGCCCCCCTCGGCGGGCGGGATCGTGCTGATGGAGGCCCTGAACATCCTCGAGCCCTGGGCGCTGGAGTCCATGGATGCCGTTCAGCAACGTCACCTGGTCATCGAAGCGATGCGCCGCGCGTACCGTGACCGGGCCGATTACCTGGGCGATCCGGATTTCGTCGAGATGCCGATCGAGCGCCTGCTGGACAAGGACTACGCCGCCGGCCTGCGCGCGGGCATCGATCCGGGCCGCGCCACGCCGAGCGAATCACTGCCCCCGATCGGCGTCAGTGACAACGCGGGCACCGACACCACCCATTTCTCTGTCATCGATACCGCGGGCAACCGCGTGGCGGCAACGCTGAGCGTGAACTTTCCCTTCGGCGCGGGTTTCGTGCCGGCGGGCACGGGTGTGGTGCTCAACAACGAGATGGACGATTTCTCCTCGCGCGTGCTCACCCCGAACGGCTATGGACTGGTCAGCGACACGGCCAATGCCATCGCCCCGGGCAAGCGGCCGCTGTCGAGCATGACACCGACCTTCCTGCAAAGCCCCGATCGGGTTGCGGTGCTGGGCACGCCCGGCGGCAGCCGCATCATCAGCATGGTGCTGCTCGGCGTGCTCGACTTCGCTGCCGGCAACGGGCCGCGCAGCTGGGTGTCGCGCACCCGTTATCACCATCAGTACCTGCCCGACCGCGTGCAGTTCGAGAAAGACGGCTTCAGTGCCGCGGAGCAGGCGGCCCTGCAGGCCCGGGGGCATAGCCTGGACGAGGTCAGCCGCCACTACGGCAACATGCACGCCATCCAGTGGCGCCTGTCCACCGGCGAGGTGGAGGCGGCGAGCGATCCGCGGGGCGAGGGTGGCGTCGCCTGGCATACGCCCTGATCAGCGCTGGCAGTTCACGCAGAAGTAGGTCGCGCGCTGGCCCAGCACGCTGCGGCGCACGGGTGCAGCACAGCCGACGCAGGGTTGCCCCTCGCGATCGTATACCGCCAGCGTCAGCCGGAAGTAGCCGGGGTTGCCGGCCACGTCGGTGAAATCCCTCAGTGTCGTGCCGCCGGCGGCGATGGCCGCCTCCAGGATGGTCCGCACCGACTCCGCCAGCCGGGCATAGCGCGCCGGGCCGATGCGCCCGGCCGGGCGCGCCGGGTGGATGCCGGCGGCGTGCAGCGACTCGCTGGCGTAGATGTTGCCCACGCCCACCACCGTGTGCGAATCCATCAGGAAGGTCTTCACCGACTGGCGCCGACCCCGGCTGCGCCGGTACAGGTACTCGCCGGTGAAGGCCGTGTCCCAGGGTTCCGGGCCGAGGGCCGCAATCAGGGGGTGGGCGGCCGCGTCGGCACACAGGTGGAAACTGCCGAAGCGGCGCGGATCCCGGTATCGCAGGCAGTGTCCGTTCTCGAGCACGAGGTCGATGTGATCGTGCAGGCCCGGTGGCTGCGAGGCCGGCAGCACCCGCAGGCTGCCGGACATCCCCAGGTGCACGATCAAGGTGCCCGCCGCAGTATCGAACAGCAGGTACTTGGCGCGGCGGCGCACGCCATCGATACGCTGGCCGTGCAGGCGCGTTGCCAGGTCCGCGGCCACCGGCCAGCGCAGCCGCGGTTCGCGCACCAGCACTTCGTCGATGCGCTGTCCGGTCACGTGCGGGGCCACCCCCGCGCGCGTCGTCTCCACCTCCGGCAGTTCCGGCATCGGCTTCAGTTGCCCAGCAGGGCGTTGCCGGCACTGCCGGCGAACTCGTAGTTCAGACCGCGTTCGGCATCGTGCAGCACCAGCAGGGGCTCACGCTGCACGATGCCGAGCCGCCGCTCCGGGCCATCGCTGTAGCGCAGGACCACGCTGGCCTGGGTCTGTATCGCATCCCCGGCCGCACGCACGGTGATCGCCCGGGCGCGCAGCCAGCGCTGCGCCAGCTCGCCGGCGTCCCGGCCCTCGTCGTCCAGCCAGGTTTCATCCTCGCGCCGCAGGCGGCGCTCCGGCAGGGCCAGCCCGACCAGCGCCCCGGGCCGGGTGATCGGGCGCGGGTCGACGAAATCCGCCGGCTCGGTCAGCAGCTGGTGGTAGATCTGCTCGGCCACCAGGTATACCCGGCCCTGCCAGAGTACGTAGCGTCGGCCGTCCATGGGATGGGTTTCACCGATGACGAATTCCAGGCCCTCCACGGTCAGCAGCGCCCGTGGCGGATCCAGGCCGAAGGGGATCAGGCTGGCGCCCGGTTCCAGCGCGAGGGCTTCGGCCGGGGCGCTGGCCGGGAAGGCCGCCAGGGCCTCGGCGCGCTGGGCATTGGCCGGCCCGGCGAACGCCCCCTCGAGCCACCAGCGGCCGTCCTCGCGCCGCAGCAGCAACGGCGGCCGGCCCGGGCGATCCACGCGGATCCGGGTCACCGTGGCCGGGTCGAGGTCGGCCATCGCTGCCGTCGCGGTCTCGCTGTCCGGTGCCGGGCGCAGGAAGATGAAGGCGCCGCCGAGCACCAGCACGATCAGCATGATGAGGTTGTAGCGTGCGGCTGACATGGGTTGGCCGGATGCCGCTCAGGCGCGCCGGCGGCGCAGCCAGCGCAGGATGCCGGCGGCGGCCAGGCCGAGTGGCAGCACCAGCAGCAGGAAGACGAACACGCCGATTCCGGTGGCCTCGGTCCAGGCGAGCCTGCGGTCCCCGCGGTCGCCGGCGGGCACGCTGATGAAGCTGTCATCGCGCACCAGCCAGTTGGCGATGCGCAAGCCGAGATCCAGGTTGCCGCTGTTGCCGATGAAGCGGTTGCTCAAGAAGTCGCCGTCGGCGATGACCATGGCCCGCTGCTCCTCGCCGGCATGCTCGCGGCTGAGCGCGAGGCCGATGCTGAGCGGGCCCGGGTAGTCGGCATCGGCATCGAAGGTCACCGCGTCGTCCAGGGAGCCGGTTTCGTGCCAGGCGCGATCGCCGCTGCGCAGCACCGCCGCGCGCGTCCAGTCGGCACCGCCGGTGGCGGCCACGGTGCCGGCGAGCGGGAACAGGGTCGCATAGCGAAGGCCCTCGGTGATCGGATGCTGCGGATAGCCGGTCACGACCACCAGGGCCGGGTTGTCCAGGCCATAGCCGTGCGCGGCCGGGTCGACAATGGTGCCCGGCACCCACTCGATGCCCAGGGCGGCTGCCAGCGGGGCCAGGCCGGTGACCGGGCTGTCCGGGTCGCGCAGCCACAGCAGGCGGCCGCCGGCATCGAGAAAATCGACGATGGCCTGGACCTCGTTGGCCAGCAGGCGCACACGCGGCCCGGCGATCACCAGCACGCTGGTGTTGTCGGGAACGACGCCGGTCTCGGCCAGGTTGATGCCCTGCACCCGGAAGCCGCGGGCCTGCAGCGCCTGCGCCCAGGTGCGCAGGTCGAAGTTGGCTTCCCCGTCCGGCGCGCGTTCGCCGTGCCCCTGCAGGAATGCCAGCCAGTGCTCGGTGCTGCGCGCCAGGCGTTGCAGGGTATTGGCCATGGCCTGCTCGGTAGCGGCGTCCAGCATCTCCTCGCGGCCGCCGTGGCGCAGCAGCAATTGCCCGTCACGGCTGATGCCGCGCTCGCGCACCTGCTCCGGTGCGGTGGCCGGGTCGACGAACTCCAGCCTGACATCGGGCTTGTGGGCCTGCCAGGGGCTGAGGAAGCGTTGCACGGACTCGCGCAACTCCCGCCGCCTGGAAGCAAAAGCGGTAACGGTCACTTCCCCGTCGAGTTGTGCCAGCACCGCGATGCTGGCCGCGGACAGGCTGTGCCGGCCGCTGGCCGACAGATCGAAGCGCCGCGCGGTTTCCAGTGACACCCAGGCAGCCATGGCGGCCACCGCGATCATGAGCAACGGCAGCAACAGGTTGTGCAGGCGCAGGCGGCGGCGTGTCCGGCGGTCCAGTTCCATGGCTCAGGCCTGCAAGCGCTCCACTTCCAGGCGCCAGCCGGTCAGGGCGAGAAACAGGGCGCTCATGATCACGTAGTACAGGGCATCGGCGGTATCCACCAGCCCGGACAGCAGGCGCTCGTAATGGCTCAGCAGGGACAGGTAGGCGAGCAGGGTGGGGAAGCCGTCCTCACCGGGCGTTGCGGCCCAGCCGATGATCCACATCAGCAGCATCAGGCCCACGGCCATGCTCGCCGCCACCGCCGGCTGACTGGTGAGCGCCGAGGTGAACAGGCCGATGGCCGTGAACGTGGCCAGCAGCAGGGCGAGGGCCAGCACGCAGGCCAGCAACTGGCCGGCATCGACACTGCCACCGAGCAGCAGGCTGGCGGGCATGAGTGCGATGAGCGCGATCTGCAGGGCAAAGAAACCCAGCAGGCCGAGGTATTTGCCCAGCACCAGGTCGCGGGTGCGGGTGGGTGCGGCCTGCAGGAGCACGAGCGTGGCGTTGCGACGTTCCTCGGCGAAACTGCGCATGGTCAGCAGCGGCGTGACCAGCAGCAGGATGATGGCGGCCGTGCCGAAGGTCGGCGCAACCACGATGTCGGTGAGCCCCGGCGCCGCCGGCCGGGCGGCGATGGCGGCCTGGTTCTCCATGAACAGCTCCACGCGCGTGAAGAAGACCCAGCCCAGCAGGAACTCCACGACCGCCAGCACGATCCAGGCGAGCGGCGTGGCGAACAGGATCTTCAGCTCGCGGGCGGCGATGACGCGAATCATGGCGCCACCGGCTCGCGAGCCGGGTCATCACGACCATAGGTCAGGCGCAGGAACCTCTCCTCGAGGCTGTCCGCGGCCGGGGCGAGCTCCAGCAGACCCCAGTCGCCGGCCACCGCGGCGGCGGCCACGCGTTCGGCCGCGCCCGGGTCGCCGTCATGTCGCAGCAGCCACTCACCGGGCGCCGACGGCGTGCACTCGAGCAGGCCCGGCACGGCGCGCAGGTCGGCCTCGGCGGGCGCGCGGCGCAGCCGCAGCCGCAGGCGATTGCCTTCGGTGGCCGGGCCAAGGGCCTCGTCCAGCACGATCCGCCCGGCATTGATGATCGCCACCCGCGTACACACCTGCTGCACCTCCGGCAGGATATGGGTGGACAGGATGACCCCGTGGGCGTCGGCAAGCGCGGCGATAAGGGCACGGATATCGCGGATCTGCAGCGGGTCCAGCCCGACCGTCGGTTCGTCCAGGATGACCACGGAAGGGTTGTGGACGATGGCCTGGGCAATCCCCACGCGCTGCTGGAAGCCCTTGGAAAGGTTGCCGATGAGCCGGCCGGCCACCGAGCCCAGATCGCACAGCGACAGCGCCCGCTCGCAGGCTTCGCGGCCACGGCGGCCGGCCAGGCCATGCAGACCGGCGCAGATACGCAGGAATTCGGCCACCGTCAGTTCGCGGTTGACCGGTGGGGTTTCCGGCAGAAAACCGATTCTTGCCTTGGCGGCGCGCGGGTCCTCCAGCAGGTCGATACCGCAGATGCTCACGCTGCCACCGTGGGGCGCCAGCACGCCGGCGATGATGCGCAGCGTGGTGCTCTTGCCGGCCCCGTTCGGGCCCAGGAAGCCCAGGATCTCGCCACGCGCCACGTCCAGCGACAGGCCGTCCACCGCGCGCTTGTCGGCGTAGTTGCGGACGATATCCCGGGCTCGGACCAGCAGGTCTTCATTCATGGCAGCGCCATTATTGATGCCCGGCGCGTGGATGCAAGCACCGCACGGCCGGCTCAAGGCCGGCCCGCTCGCGGCCGATGTCGCGAACAGGGGCGTCGGAACCGGCAGCCGGGTTAACACATTGTCACAATAGGTGCCGCGGGGACCCGGACTTATTGCTGCCCGGAAGGCGCATGGGCTAGCATCCGGATATCATCAGCCTTCAAGGGTTGCGGGAGAAAAACATTGCCAGGCCTATCGGGATTTTCATGGGTGGGGTGCCTCGTGACGGCGCTCGTATTCACCCACATCACCATTGCCGCCGTCACCATATACCTGCACCGCTGCCAGGCGCATCGCGCCATTGCGCTGCATCCTGTCGTCTCGCATTTCTTCCGCTTCTGGCTATGGCTGAGCACCGGCATGGTCACTGCCGAATGGGTGGGCGTGCACCGCAAGCATCACGCCAAGTGCGAAACCGTCGAGGATCCGCACAGCCCGCAGGTGCGTGGCATCCGGGAAATCCTCTGGCGTGGCGCCGAGGCCTACCGGGAAAGCGCGCGGGATCCCCAGACGGTGGCCGAATATGCCCACGGCTGCCCCGACGACTGGATCGAGCGCAACCTCTACACGCGCTTCTCCTGGCAGGGCATCTTCCTGATGATGGCCATCAACCTGGTGCTGTTCGGCCCGCTCGGCCTGACCATATGGGCCGTGCAGATGGCCTGGATTCCCTTCTTCGCGGCCGGGATCATCAACGGTGTGGGTCACTGGGGCGGCTACCGCAACTACGAATGCCCGGACGCTTCGCGCAACATCGTGCCCTGGGGCATCATCATCGGCGGCGAGGAGCTGCACAACAATCACCATGCCTTCGGCAGCTCGGCGCGTTTCTCATCCCGCTGGTGGGAGTTCGATATCGGCTGGATGTATATCCGCATCCTGGAGGCGCTGGGCCTGGCGAAGGTGAAGAAACTGGCGCCGCGCAGCTATGTCCGCCGCGGCCAGCCCGGCGTCGACCTGGAGACCGTCCGCGCGTTCGCAACCGCCCGTGTGCAGGTGCTCTCGCACTACGCGCGTGACGTGCTGCGCTCGGTCTACCGGGAGGAGCTCAAGAGCAGCGCCGGCCAGGATCGCCACGCCCTCAAGTCGGTTCGCAACCTGCTGGGCCGCGAGGAATCACTGCTCGACGAATCCGCCCGGGAGCGGCTCGCCGACGTCCTGGCGCGCAACAATACGCTGCAGACGGTGATGGAATTCCGCGCTCGCCTGCTGGCGATCTGGAACGAGAAAACCGCCAGCCAGGAGGCGCTGCTGCAGCGGCTGCAGCAATGGTGCCGTGAAGCCGAAGCCACCGGTATCGAGGCGCTGGCGGAATTCTCCGCGCTGCTGAAGGGTTACGCCCTGGTCCCGCCGCGCCCGGCCTGAGTCCGCCACCAGCCGGACAAGAAAAAGCCCGCTCATGGCGGGCTTTTTCATGCCTGTAGTCGACGGGGAGCGAACTACTTGATCTTCGCTTCCTTGTACATGACATGCTTGCGAACCACCGGATCGAACTTCTTCAGTTCCATCTTGTCGGGGTGGTTACGCTTGTTCTTCGTGGTCGTGTAGTAATGACCTGTGCCGGCGCTTGAAACCAGCTTGATTTTGTCCTGCATGATGGAGCCCTCAGACTTTCTCGCCGCGCGAGCGGATGTCGGCGATGACCTGCTCGATGCCGCGCTTGTCGATGATGCGCAGGCCGTGATGGCTGATGCGCAGCCGGATCCAGCGGTTTTCGCTGGCCACCCAGAAACGGCGGCTGTGGAGATTGGGCAGGAAACGCCGCCGCGTCTTGTTGTTCGCATGCGAGACGTTGTTGCCCGACATGGGCTTTTTCCCGGTTACCTGGCAGACCTTGGACATCGCTGTAGCCCTGTGTGCTGAATTTCGTCAAAAAGGGGCGCGATTCTAGCCGGAATCCGCGCCCCCGCCAAGTTCCACGGGCCCCCGGGCTACATCAGGCCCCGTTCGGCCATGGACACCGTGTCGGTATCGCCCACCACCACGTGGTCCAGCACCCGCACATCCACCAGCCCCAGCGCGTCCACCAGGCGGCGGGTGATGGCCGTGTCGGCCCGGCTCGGTTCGGCCACCCCCGAGGGGTGGTTGTGCGCCAGGATGACCGCGGCCGCGTTGTGATGCAGGCAGCGCCGCACGACCTCACGGGGGTGGACGCCGGCCGAATCGATGGTGCCGGAGAACAGTTCCTCGAACTCGATGACCCGGTGCCGGTTGTCCAGGAACAGGCAGGAGAACACTTCCTGCCTGTGGCCGCGCAGGCGGGCGTTCAGGAAGCGCCGGGTGTCGGCCGGGCTGGTCAGGACATCATCGCGGCGGACAGCGCTTTCAAGGAAGCGCCGGCTGAGCTCCAGGGCCGCCTGCAGCTGCACCCAGCAGGCGCTGCCGACCCCGGTGCAGGCGCAGAACTCGGTCGTCGGCGCCTCCAGCAGCTGCCGCAGCCCGCCGAAACGGGTGAGCATGTCGCGCGCGATGTCCAGCGCCGTGGCACCGGGCCGGCCTGTACGCAGCATGATGGCGAGCAGTTCGGCATCGGACAGGGCCAGCGGGCCCCGGGTGAGCAGTTTTTCGCGCGGCCGTTCACTGGCCGGCCAGTCGCTGATGGCCATGGCAACCTCCTTGTCGCTTGAGCCGGGTGGATACCGGAGTATATGGAGCGCAGCCCTTCGGTTACAATCCGGGGGTCGGGAGGCCACGATGATCAATGACTTGGCAAACAAACGTGTCCTGCTGGGTGTCACCGGCGGCATCGCGGCCTACAAGTCCGCCGAACTTGTCCGCGAGCTGACGGCGCGCGGCGCCGAGGTCCAGGTGGTGATGACCGAGGCCGCCCGAGCCTTCATCGGCGAGCTGACCCTGCAGGCCCTGTCCGGCCGCGAGGTGCGCAGCGCGCTGTTCGATCCCCGCGCCGAAGCCGGCATGGGCCATATCGAAC
The DNA here is from genome assembly GCA_964351795.1 of uncultured Gammaproteobacteria bacterium. Classification (GTDB taxonomy): domain Bacteria; phylum Pseudomonadota; class Gammaproteobacteria; order JADZEE01; family JADZEE01; genus CAYGQN01. The sequence goes on along the minus strand of CAYGQN010000007.1, from coordinate 17,428 downwards.
TGGCCCGCTGGCCCGATCTCGTGGTCATCGCCCCGGCGACCGCCGATACCCTGGCCCGGCTTGCCGCCGGCCTGGCCGACGACCTGCTGACCACCGTCGTGCTCGCCTGCGCGGCCCCGCTGCTGGTTGCCCCGGCCATGAACCAGCAGATGTGGTCGGCGCCGGCAACGGTGGACAACCTCGCCCGCCTGACGGCGCGTGGGGTGCAGGTGTGCGGCCCGGCCTCGGGTGTGCAGGCCTGCGGTGACGTGGGCGCCGGCCGGATGAGCGAGCCCGCCGACATCGCTGACGCGGTGCAGCGCCGCCTGCAGACCGGTGAACTGGCCGGCCTGCGAGTGCTGGTCACCGCCGGGCCGACCCGTGAGCCGCTCGACCCCGTGCGCTTTCTCACCAACCGCAGTTCCGGCCGCATGGGCTATGCCGTCGCCGCCGCCGCCCTGGACGCGGGCGCTGCAGTGACCCTGGTGTCCGGCCCCGTCTCGATAGCGCCGCCGCCCGGCGCCCGGCTGCTGCGCGTGGAAACGGCGGCCGACATGGCCGCGGCGGTGGAGGCCGAAGTCGCCGGCGCTGACATCTTCATCGCCACCGCGGCGGTTGCCGATTACACCGTGGCCGAGGCCGCACCCGACAAGATCAAGAAAACCGGCGAACGCCTGGTGCTCGAACTCACCCGTACCACCGATATACTCGCGACAGTGGCGGCGCGCGACCCGGCGCCGTTCACCGTGGGCTTTGCCGCCGAAACACAGGACGTCGAGCACTACGCCCGCGACAAGCTCGCCCGCAAGGGCCTGGACATGATTGCCGCGAACCGCGTCGGTGAGGGGATGGCCTTCGATACCGAAGACAACGAGCTGCAGGTGTTCTGGGCCGGCGGCGACAGGCGGCTGGGCCGCGCGGCCAAGACGGTGCTGGCCAGGCAGCTGCTGGCGCTGGTCGCCGAGCGCTATCGCCTGCGCGATGCCGGCCGGCCGGCGGCGTTACGCCAGCCCTGTGAGCATTGATCCACTTCTGCAAGCGAGCCGGTAGCCAATGACCGATACTCCCGTAGCCCGGCGCAGGCTCAAGCGCGCCACGGTGCGCAAGCTGGCCCTATTCAGTTCCTCGGCGCTGGCCGTGCTGGGGATCGCCGCCGCGGCCTATTTCTTCATGAGCGGGCACCTGGCTTCGCGGGCCGAGCAGGAAAACCAGGCCCTGAAGCTGCAGGTGGAGAGCCTCGCCGAGCGCATCGCCGGCGTGATCGGCGGCGCCGCGCTGAAGCTGAGCGTCATCGGTGATCGTGCCGAAGTGGCGGACGCACTCATCCGCCGTGACACCGCAGCGCTGAAATCCCTGTCCGGCGCGGCCGGTTCGGGTGTCAAGAACCTCCTGGCCGTGCGCCTGCTGACCGAGGACACGCGCACGCCGGACGAGAGTACCAACCCGCCGATGGGCTTTGCCTCCCTGGACATGATCGCGCGCGCCAGTGCCGGCGATGGCAACGTCCCGGCGGAGATGCACATGGTGGGCACCGACCAGGCCCACATCGTCGTGCTGCAGCCGATCCATGCCAGCGACGGGCGCCTGCTCGGCTTCGTCCACGGCAGTTTCTCGCCCGAACTGGTCCAGGCGCCGATCGCCGAGCTGGCTGGCGGCGGCTGGGTGTCCCTTACCCAGCCGGTGCCTCGCGCGGCCCCGCAGCGCATCGCCGGCGCTGGCGGGGTCGAGCCCCCGGCCGACGAGTCGCAAGTATCGGCAGCGGTTCCGGGCACGGCCTGGACGGTGCATTACGCCGGCTCGCCCGGCACCGCGGCGATGTCCGAGGCCGGCCGGCAGGCCGAGGGTTCAGGCAGCAAGCTGCTGGTATGGCTGGGCGGGGGCGCCCTGCTGGTGTTGCTGTTCGCCGGCGCCCTGGTTTTCTGGCTGCGCCACCGGGCCGACATGGCAGGAGAGACGGTGATACTCCAGGGCGCGGTGCGGGCCATCATGGACGGTGCCCACCCGGGGCTGGAGCGGCTGGTGCCCGGGCTGGCGGGGATGTCCCCCGCGGCGGCGCCGGCCAACGCCGCCCTCAATGATCGCCTCGAAGGTGACGATATCACTACCTTCACCCCCAGCGGTGCCGCGGCGGAGGATGCCGCTGCCGCTGAGGCGGCCGACCGGGCCGAGATCGACGCCATTTTTGCCGTCGATGGCGGCGGAATCGAAGTAAGTGAAGGAGATGAGCCAGACACCATGGACAGCAAGAGCAGCCCGGCCGAAGCGCCCGACCCCACCCTGGCCGACACGCCGGTCCCCGACACCGGCGAGGGCCGCGTGCCCTCGGTGATCTTCCGGGCCTATGACATCCGCGGCATCGTCGGCGAGACGCTCACCACCGACACGGTCAGGCTGATCGGCCTGGCGCTTGGCTCGGAAGCCTTCGAGCGCGGCCAGCAGGGGATCGTGGTGGCGCGCGACGGCCGCCTGTCCAGCCCGGAATTTGCCGAGGCCCTCATCGGCGGCCTGCTCGACAGTGGCCGCGACGTCATCGACATCGGCTGCGTACCGACGCCGGTGCTGTACTTCGCCACGCATTACCTGGATACCGGCAGTGGCGTGATGATCACCGGCAGCCACAACCCCGGCAACTATAACGGCTTCAAGATAGTGCTCGACGGCCAGACCCTGTCCGGCGAGGCCATCAGTGCCATCCGCGCACGCATCGAGGCCGAGGACTTCACCAGCGGCAGCGGCAACCTGCAGAACGCCGAGATGATCAGCGAGTACGTGCGCCGCATCAGCGAGGATGTTCCCGTGGCCCTCGGCAATGCGCTGAAGGTGGTGGTCGATTGCGGCAACGGTGTACCGGGCGTGGTGGCGCCGCAATTGCTGCGCGCGCTGGGCCACGACGTGGTGGAGCTGTACTGCGAGGTCGATGGCAACTTCCCCAATCACCACCCCGATCCCAGCCAGCCGGAGAACCTGCAGGACCTCATCGACCTGGTGAGCCTGGAGAATGCCGACCTCGGCCTGGCTTTCGACGGCGATGGTGATCGCCTGGGCGTGGTGGATGCCGCCGGCAATGTCATCTGGCCCGACCGGCAGATGATCCTGTTTGCCCGCGACGTGCTGGCCCGCAACCCGGGCGGGGAGATCATCTTCGACGTGAAGTGCTCGGGCCGCCTGCGCACGGCCATCGAGGAGGCCGGCGGCAAGGCGACCATGTGGAATACCGGGCATTCGCTCATCAAGGCGAAGATGCAGGAGTCCGGCGCCCTGCTGGCCGGCGAAATGAGCGGGCATATCTTCTTCAAGGAGCGCTGGTACGGTTTCGACGATGCCATGTACAGCGCTGCGCGGCTGGTGGAGATCATCTGCAATGCCGACGTGCCCGCCGTGGAGTTGTTCGCGGCCCTGCCCGACGGCGTTGCCACGCCGGAGCTGAAGATCGAGCTGCCCGAGTCGGAACACAAGCCGGTCATGGCGGCGCTGCTCGAGGCCGCGGATTTCCCCGATGCCACCATCACCACCATCGACGGGCTGCGGGTGGACTTCGAGGACTGCTGGGGCCTCATCCGGCCCTCCAACACCACGCCCTGCCTGGTGCTGCGCTTCGAGGGCGACGATGCCGATGCGCTGGCGCGCGTGCAGGCCCGCTTTCGCGAACTCATCGGCGGTGTGGCGCCCGGGCTCTCACTGCCCTTCTGACAGCCGGCGCGGCGACGTGCGTCGCGCCAGCGGCTTCAATACAATGCGCGCCTTCGGCGCAGGTTGCGCCCGCCCACGGCTGCCGGAGGGTTCGCCACAATGACCATTGCCGCCGACGAAGCGATGCAGATCGCGCGCGTGCTCACCGAGGCGCTGCCCTACATCCAGCGTTTCCAGGGCCGCACCATCGTGATCAAGTATGGCGGTAACGCCATGATCGACGAGAAGCTCAAGAGCGGTTTCGCGCGTGACGTCGTGCTCATGAAGCTGATTGGCCTGAACCCGGTCATCGTGCACGGCGGCGGCCCGCAGATCGGTGATCTGCTGCGCCGGCTTGGCAAGGAAAGCGAGTTCTTCCGCGGCATGCGCGTCACCGACAGCGAAACCATGGACGTCGTGGAAATGGTCCTCGGCGGCCTGGTCAACAAGGAAATCGTCAACCTCATCAACAAGCATGGCGGCCGCGCCGTGGGCCTGACCGGCAAGGACGGGGACCTGATTCGCGCCCGCCGGCTGACCTTCGAGAAGGCCGCGCCGGAGATGAGTGCGCCGGAGATCATAGACATCGGCCACGTGGGTGAGGTCGCCAGCATCGATGCCGCCGTGGTCAGCATGCTGGTGGACAGCGACTTCATCCCCGTCATCGCGCCCATCGGCGTGGGCGATGACGGGCTGTCCTACAACATCAACGCCGACCTGGTCGCCGGCCGCATGGCCGAGGTCATGCACGCCGAGAAGCTCATCCTGCTGACCAACACGCCCGGCCTGCTCGATGCCGACGGCCAGGTGCTGACCGGTCTGACCGCCCGCAAGGTGCAGGCGCTCATCGACACCGGTGTCATCCACGGCGGCATGCTGCCGAAGATCGCATCGGCGCTGGACGCCGTGCGCTCCGGGGTGAACTCCGCGCATATCATCGACGGGCGGGTCGAGCACGCTGTGCTGCTGGAGGTGTTCACCGATGCCGGCGTCGGCACGCTGATCAGCGCGCGCGAGAGCAACCGGTGAGCGGTGCCCGCCCGGAGCGGCGCGAGCAGATCCTGCAGACGCTGGCCCGCGAACTGGAAGACAAGCCCGGTGCGAAGCTCACCACGGCGTCCCTGGCCGCCGCGGTCGGCGTCTCCGAGGCGGCGCTGTACCGGCACTTCCCGAGCAAGGCACGTATGTTCGAGGCCCTGATCGAGTTTGCCGAGGACTCCGTGTTCACCCGCGTGAACCGCATCATGGAGGAGGAGCGTGCCGCGCCTCGCCGCTGCGAGCTGGTGATGCAGCTGGCGCTGGCCTTCGCCGAGCGCAACCCGGGCATCAACCGGGTCATCGCCGGCGATGCGCTGGCGCGTGAGAACGAACGGGTGAGAAAGCGCGCCTGCGCGTTCCTGGAACGCCTGGAAACCCAGCTGCGCCAGGTGCTGCGCGAGGCCAACCTGGATCCGGCCTTGCGCCTGCGTTGTCCGCCGGCGGCCGCCACGCGGCTGCTGTCGAGCTACCTTGAGGGCAGCCTGGCACGCTTCGCCAGGCCCGGTACACAGGCCAGCCCGCTGGCGGAATGGCCGCAGGTGTGGGCGGCGCTTGCGGGCGCCATCTTCGAGCAGCGCGGCTAGCGCGCGGCCCGATGCCAGCTCAGTAGTCGCCGCCCTTCAGTTCACGAAAGCGCGCGATATCGGCATCGAAACTGGCACGCACGGTTTCCTTCTCAAGCTGCTTGTCGGCAATGTAGCGCTGCTTGCGTGCGATCTGCTCCCGTACCGAGCTGATGTCATCCTTGATGGTGTCCGGCGGCGTTCGCCCCTGGCGCTCCAGGTCGGCAGCGCTCTGGATGATGCTCGCCAGGTTGTCTTCCAGCTTCTCGATCTGGTTTTCGGTGAGCCGGATCTGCGAATCGATGGCGGTCAGCCGGCCGTCGCGGGCCAGTTCCAGGTCATCGACGCTGGAGAAGGTGGCCAGCAGCACCCGGTCGGCTGCCTCGGCTTCCTGGCGGGCCTTCTCGGCGGCGGCCTTCTCCTCGGCGATGCGCCGCTCCTCGGCCAGCTCTTCGTCGGTCTTGGCTCGCTCCTTCTCCTCGACCACGATGCCGCGCCGGTTGTACTCCTCATGACCCTGCTGTGCGTACTCCGGCGGCACGACGTTGCCGCATTCACGCACACCCTCGTTGTTGGTCCAGCACTTGATGGCGGCGTTGGCCGGCCCGGCGGCGAGCCAGGCAACAGCGAGCACCAGGGGGAAGATTGCCTTGTTCATGACGTCCTCTTGTCTGCGCCTGAGCCCCCTTGCAGTTTCGCAGGCGGGCCTGCCGAGTATAGACGAGCGGTATCGGCACCATGTTGTCGGCACTATGGGACGGAGGCCTTAATCAGGGCTGAAAACCGTATTGTTCACGGTAGTTTGCAATTGCCGCCAGCTCCTCGGCGCGGGCCGGATCACGGCCGAGGTAGTCCACCAGGTCCCCCAGGCACAGGACGCTGACGACCGGAATGCCATGCTGCTCGCGGACCTCGGCCACGGCCGAACTCGGGCCCGCGCCGCGCTCCTGTCGGTCCAGCGCGATCAGCACGCCGGCGGGTTCAGCGCCTGCCGCGCGGATGATGCCCACCGATTCCCGCACCGAGGTCCCCGCGGAGATGACGTCGTCGACGATCACCACCCGGCCCTGCAGCGGTGCGCCGACCGTCAGGCCGCCCTCGCCGTGGTCCTTGGCCTCCTTGCGGTTGTAGCAGTAGGGCACGTCGCGACCGTGCTCCTCGTCCAGCGCGATGGCCGTGGCGGCGGCCAGCGCTATGCCCTTGTAGGCCGGGCCGTACAGGGTGTCGAAGCCGAGGCCCGAGTCCACCAGCGCGCGAGCGAACTGTGCGCCCAGGCGGCGCAGGCGGGTGCCGGAGTTGAACAGGCCGGCATTGAAGAAGTAGGGACTCCGGCGTCCGGACTTGAGCGTGAATTCGCCGAATCGCAGCACGCCGCAGTCGATGATGAAGTCCAGGAATTCGGTCTTGCTCGCAGCCATGGGTGTGATGGGCCCCGTTCGGTAGAATCTGCGCTTCCCGCAGACAGGCATTGGAGAGAAGGTGCGAATTATAACGTTGAACGCCAACGGCATCCGGGCCGCCAGCCGCAAAGGGGTTTTCCAATGGCTCGAGCAACAGCAGGCGGATGTCCTGTGCGTTCAGGAGACCAAGGCGCAACGGCACCAGCTCGGCCCGGAAATCACCGACATCAGCGGCTTCCACAGCTATTTCCACGACGCCGAGAAACCCGGCTACAGCGGTGTGGCGATCTACACCCGCCACGCGCCCGATCGCGTGCGCGCTGGAATCGGCTGGCCTGACTTCGACAGCGAGGGCCGCTGGTTGCAGATCGACCTGGGGCGCCTGAGCATCGTGTCCCTGTACCTGCCCTCGGGGAGCTCGCGCGAAGAGCGACAGACCTACAAGTTCGAGCTGATGGAGCGCTTCGTGCCGGAGCTCAAGCGCATGCGCCGGCAGCGGCGCGAGTACATCATCTGCGGCGACTGGAACATCGCCCACCATCGGATCGACATCGAGAACTGGCGCTCGAACCAGAAGAACTCCGGCTTCCTGCCCGAGGAGCGTGAATGGATGACGCGGCTGTTCGACGAGCTGAAGTACGTGGATGCGTTCCGGGTCGTCAACCAGGAGCCACGCCAGTACACCTGGTGGTCCAATCGCGGCCGCGCCTGGGACAACAACGTCGGTTGGCGAATCGACTACCAGGTTATTACCCCGGGCCTGCGCGAAGCGGTGCAGGCCGTATCCATCTATCGCGAGCAGCGTTTCTCCGACCACGCCCCGCTGACCATCGATTACGACCTCGAGCCCCCGGCCTGACCCGGCCGCACGGCCGGGCATCCCTGCCGCCGGGCCCGGGTGGCCCGGCCCGTGGAGGGCATGACCCGTTGACGCCCGTCAGGCCGTCTTGCGCCCGGCGTGCGGGCTTGCTCGACGGGGCGGGCCTGCAGGCCGTTGAGCGGCCGCAACCGGCCGCGAGGCGTCAATGCTGCAAGGTCAGTTGCCGAAGAATTGCTGGTCGAAGCGGACCACCGTGGGCTCGGCCATGTCCTCGGCCTTGACCTCGATGGTGAACCTGAGCGTTTCCTCGTTGCTGATCCCGAACTCGCCGATGTAGTAGATGGCATTCTGTTCAGTCACGCGGCGCATCGGGATTTTGCGCAACTGGCCATTGAGATTGGTGGCGCTTGCCTGCACCCGGGCTTCCACCGGCTGGCCGGTCAGTTCCATGTTGCGCTTGAGAACGGCAACGTTGACCAGGCCGCGGTTGCCGCTGCGGCGGATGCCATAGGTGCTGGCGACTTCAGCGGGCAGCGACTGGGTGGGCAGGGCATTGTAGTGGATGGTGTAAGTGCCGACGGTGACGGCCTGTTCGGCCCCCGCCAGTGGCATCCAGAGTGCGCCGAGCAGCAATAACAGTCGCTGTGGCTGGCTGGTTTTCATGGGCTTCCTCCGTCTGGTGGGTTCGGCCATGTTGCGTTGCCGCAGGCAGCGGCAATCGGCAAAGGCACTATAGCAGACAGTGTTCAGCCACGAAGTTCAGCCCGGCGCGCGGCGGATGCGGTACAGCGCGACTTCGCCGAGCAGGTTGGGCAGCGCCCGCATGAACAACCCCGGCCGGTGCTCGTAGTCCACCGCGGTACGTTCCAGGACTTCCAGGCCCATCTGCGCGCACAGTGCCTCGAAGTCCTGCAGTGTGCACAGGTGGATGTTCGGCGTGGTGTACCACTGCTCGGGCAGGTTGCGCGTCACCGGCATGTGCCCGGCGAGAATGTGCAGGCGTGCCCGCCAGTGGCCCATGTTGGGGAAGGTGACGATGCCCTGGCGGCCGATCCGCAGCATATCCTCCAGCACCTGGTGCGGGTAGCGCACCGCCTGCAGCGTCTGGGTCATGATGACGTAATCGAAGGAGTCGGCATCGAAGTCCGACAGCCCGGCATCGATGTCGGTCTGGATGACGTTCACGCCCTTCTCGACGCAGGCCACGATGTCGGCGGCGTCGATCTCGATGCCGTAGCCGGTGACGCCCCGCTCGCGCTGCAGGTAATCGAGCAGGGAACCGTCACCGCAGCCGAGATCGAGCACCCGCGCGCCCGGATCGATCCATTCGGCGATGAGCGTCTGGTCGGTGCGCAGTGAAGTGCTCATGAAAACTGCTCCCGGACCCGGTTCAGCCAGGCACGCAGCAGCGTGTGATAGCGGGGGATGGCCATCAGGAAGGAATCGTGGCCCTGCTCGGACTGGATCTCGGCGTAGCTGACGTTGCGATCGGCGTCCAGCAGCGCGCGCACGATCTCCCGCGAGCGATCCGGGGCGAAGCGCCAGTCGCTGGAGAACGACAGCACCAGGAAGTTGGCTGTGGCACCGGCCACGGCACGGGCCATGCTGTCGCCATAGGCCGCCGCCGGGTCGAAGTAATCCAGGCTCTTGGTCATCAGCAGGTAGGTGTTGGCATCGAAGCGCTCGACGAAGGATTCACCCTGGTAGCGCAGGTAGCTCTCGATCTGGAATTCCACGCCGTAGCCGAAGCTGCTGCTGCCGTCGCGACGTTCGCGGCCGAACTTCGCCCGCAGCACCTCGTCGGACAGGTAGGTGATGTGGCCGAGCATGCGCGCCAGCATCAGGCCGCGGCGCGGGATCACGCCATGCTGGTAGTAGCGGCCTTCATGGAAGTCAGGGTCCGAGCGAATCGCCTGCCGGGCCACCTCGTTGAAGGCGATGTTCTGCGTGGACAGCTTGGGCGCTGCCGCGATGACCGCTGCACTGGCGGTGCGCTCGGGAAAATCGATGCTCCACTGCAGCGCCTGCATGCCGCCGAGGCTGCCACCGATGACCGAGGCCCAGCGGGCGATGCCGAGCCGGTCGGCCAGCGCCGCCTGGCTCTGCACCCAGTCGCGCACCGTCACGAACGGGAAGTCCGGGCCGTAGGGCTGGCCCGTTTCGGGGTTGACCGTCATGGGGCCGGTGGAGCCCGAACAGCCGCCGAGGTTGTTCGGGCACACGACGAAGAACTTGTCGGTGTCGATGGGTTTGCCCGGGCCGATGCAGTTCTCCCACCAGCCCGGCTTGCGATCATCGACGCTGGTGAATCCGGCGGCATGCTGGTCCCCGGACAGGGCGTGACAGATGAGCACGGCGTTGCTCGCCGAGGGGTTGAGCGTGCCGTAGGTTTCATAAACCAGGTCGTAGCTGTCGAGGGTTTCGCCACACTCCAGTACGAGCGGTGTGTCGATGTGGCAGGTTCTGGCTTCGACCAGGCCGATCGAATCGGCAGGCAGGGACGCTGGCATGCTCAGGCGCTGGCCGGTGTGATGTCATGCGGCCCGATGCCGGCCGTGAGGCGGCCGGCGCGCGGGCTGGCATGCGGGTCTGAAACCGGTCTCAACAGCCACTCCGTTGGTGATGGATAACCGGCGGGAGTCTAGGATTGTCCTGACCCGGGCGCAATCCGGGTGCCCGGCCGCCGCCGTGTTTCCGGTGCCGGGCTGCCTGCGCAACCCGGCCCGGCTGCCGGCTCATCGCAACAGGCCGGTGCCGAGATCGCTCAGCGGCGCCACGATCAGCATCAGCACCAGGTTGAGCCCGACCAGGGTCAGCATCGGAGAGAAATCGATGCCGCTGACCGGCGGCAGCACGCGCTGCGCCGGCTCCAGCACCGGGCGGGTGAGGCTCCACAGCAGCTGCGTCATGGGGTTGTAGCTGCCCGGTGCCACCCAGCTGATGATGATCTGGGCGATCACGGCGATGATGAATATCCAGCAAACGAGTTTCACCAGTTCCGCCACTGCCAGCACCAGCAGCCCCGCCGGTGACGGCGCAGCCAGGCCGCCCATGGCCAGCACCAGCCACAACTCCGCCAGTTGCAGCACCAGCGCCAGCACCAGCGCCGGCACATCCAGGCCCCGCAAGCCGGGGATCACGCGCCGCAGCGGCTTCAGTGCCGGCGTGGTGATCCGCACGATCGCCTGGGAGACGGGGTTGTAGAAGTCGGCGCGAACCAGCTGGAACAGGAACCGCAGCACCACGGCCAGGATGAACAGGCCGAACACGACGCTGACCAGGTAACTGCCGGCATTGGTGACGTAGGGTGACATCGCTCAGGCCTCGCCGAACACGTCGGCCAGCTCCCGTGCCCGCCGGCAGGCGGCCGCGACGGCGTCGGAGAGGATCTTCTCGATGTCGCGTTCGGCCAGCACACGCAGTGCCTGCTCGGTGGTGCCGCCCGGGGAGGTGACCTGGTCGCGCAGCGTGGCCGGGTCCACATCGGCCTCCAGCGCCATCTTGGCGGCGCCGAAGGCCGTCTGCACGCTGAGCATGCGCGCCACGTCACGCGGCAGGCCGAGATCCTGGCCGGCGCGCTCGATGATCTCCATGAACAGGAAGTAGTAGGCCGGGCCGCTGCCGGACACGGCGGTCACCGCGTCGATGAGATCCTCGTCCTCCAGCCACAGCACCGAGCCGACCGCCCGCAGCACGTTCTCGGCCAGGTTGTGCTGGCGCTCGGTCACCGCGGCGTTGGCCACCAGGGCGGTGACGCCGCTGCCGACCAGCGCCGGCGTGTTGGGCATGGCCCGTACGATGGCGGCCCGCTCCCCGAGCCAGCGCGCGAGATCACGCGAGCGCACGCCTGCGGCAATGGAGATGTACAGCGGCCCCGGTTCGCTGCCGGCGGCACCGATCTGCTCGGCCACCTGCTTGATGGTCTGCGGCTTGACCGCCAGCACCAGGCAGTCCACCTCGGCGGCCATGGCGGTCATGGACGCCGACGCCGGGATACCCAGGCGGGAGCCGAGTTCCTCGACGCGGGCCGCGTCGGTGTCGAAGGCCCGTATACGCGCCGGCGGCAGGCCGTCGCTGATCAGGCCGCCAATCAGGGAACGGCCCATGTTGCCGGCGCCGATGAAACCGATGGTGTAGTCCTGCATTGGCTCGCGTATGCCCTTGGCTGAGGTCGGGCGTGCAATTGTCGGGGTGCGGGCAGCCGCGGGCAAGCGGCGCCGGCGCTCAGTCGGGCCGCGGCCCGAAAATCGCCGTGCCCACGCGCACCAGGGTGCTGCCCTCGGCCACGGCCGCCTCGAGGTCGGCGGTGGTGCCCATGGACAGCGTGTCCATGCTGTGCCCGCGGGCCCGTTCGGCCGCGGCCAGCCCGGCGACCCGGCGGAAGGCCGCGCGCTGCACACCGGTGTCGGCGCTTGGCGCCGGCAGGGCCATCAGGCCCCGCAGGCGCAGGCGCGGCAGGGCGGCGATGGCGTCGGCCAGCCCGGGGACCGCCGCCGGCTCGACGCCCGCCTTGCTGGGCTCGCCGCTGATGTTCACCTCGATGCACACGTTCAGCGGCGGAGCGCTGTCCGGGCGCTGGGCCGAAAGGCGCTCGGCAATCTTGAGCCGGTCGATGGTGTGCACCCAGTCGAAGGCGGCGGCAATCGGCCGGGTCTTGTTCGACTGGATGGCGCCGATAAAGTGCCAGTGCAGCGCGGCCTCGGCCAGCTCGGCCATCTTGGCCTGGGCTTCCTGGAGGTAGTTCTCGCCGAAATCGACCTGCCCGGCCTTGGCCAGCGCTGCCACGGCCGCCGCCGGGTGGCGCTTGCTCACGGCGAGCAGGGTGATGCCGGCCGGATCGCGGCCGGCGTCCCGGGCGACGCTGGCCACGCGCGCACGCACGGCCTGCCAGCGCCCGAGCAGTTCGTCGGCGGCCACCGTCGTCATGGCGTGGCTGCGCCGCCGGTCCGGGGCAGGACTTGTGTCTGCAATAGAAAAAGTTTATTTTTCATGAATATACAGCGTGAATTTAGCGTCAGTTTCCAGATTAAAGGGGCTTCAGGGCCCATTTCCGGGTGTTTCCGGCCCCGGGGTGGCCATCTGGCAACGCGGCGAGGCCACGCGTAGAGTAACCGGGCGACGCTGAGCAGGTCGGCAGATGGCCGCCGGCCGGAGCCCGACGGTACCACCAGGTTCGGAGAAATCTCTATGGCTGTAGATATCGGCGAGCTGCTCGCTTTCGGGGTGAAGAACGGTGCGTCTGACCTGCACCTGTCGGCCGGTCTGCCGCCGATGATCCGCGTGGACGGTGATGTGCGGCGCATCAACCTGCCGTCGCTGGACCATCCCACCGTTCATGACCTCGTCTACGACATCATGAACGACAAGCAGCGCAAGGACTACGAGGAGTTCCTCGAGTGCGACTTCTCGTTCGAGATCCCGGGCCTGGCGCGGTTTCGCGTCAACGCTTTCAACCAGAACCGCGGCGCCGGTGCCGTGTTCCGGACGATTCCCTCGAAAATCCTCTCCCTCGAGGATCTGAAATGTCCGACGATTTTCAAGGACATCTCCGACTATCCGCGCGGCGTCGTGCTGGTGACCGGGCCAACCGGCTCGGGCAAGTCGACCACGCTGGCGGCGATGGTGAACCACAAGAACGAGAACGAATACGGGCACATCCTCACCGTCGAGGACCCTATCGAATTCGTGCACGAATCCAAGAAATGCCTCATCAACCAGCGTGAAGTGCACCGCGATACCCTGGGATTCAACGAGGCCCTGCGCTCGGCCCTGCGCGAGGATCCGGACGTCATCCTGGTGGGCGAGATGCGCGACCTTGAAACCATCCGCCTGGCCCTCAGCGCCGCGGAGACCGGCCACCTGGTTTTCGGTACGCTGCACACCAGCTCGGCCGCCAAGACCATCGACCGCGTGGTCGACGTGTTCCCGGCGGCGGAGAAGGAGATGATCCGGGCGATGCTGTCGGAGTCGCTGCGCGCGGTGATTTCGCAGACACTGCTGAAGAAGAACGGCGGCGGCCGCGTCGCGGCGCACGAGATCATGATCGGCACGCCGGCCATCCGCAACCTCATCCGCGAGAACAAGATCGCGCAGATGTACTCGGCCATCCAGACCGGCCAGCAGTTCGGCATGCAGACGCTCGACCAGAACCTGCAGACGCTTGTGCAGAAAAACGTCGTATCCCGCACCGAGGCGCGCCTGAAGGCGGTCAACAAGGACAACTTCTAACAGGCGGCCATGGGCCAGGCCCGCGGGCGGGCGCCCTGAAACACCCCAGTCCGGAGACAGGCTATGGAAAGAGAACAGGCTATCAAGTACATGCGGGACCTTCTCAAGCTCATGCTCGAGAAGCGCGGCTCGGACCTGTTCATCACCCTGGGCTTTCCGCCGGCCATCAAGATCGACGGCAAGATCACGCCGGTGTCCAAGACCAAGCTCACCACCGACAACACCAAGGCGCTGGCCTACGCGATCATGAACGATCGCCAGATCAAGGAATTCGAAGCCACCAAGGAGTGCAACTTCGCCATCGCACCGCCGGGAATCGGGCGCTTTCGCGTGAATGCCTTCATCCAGCAGTCCGCCACCGGCCTGGTGTTGCGCACCATCGAAACCAAGGTGCCGACCCTGGATGACCTCGGCCTGCCGGCGGTGCTGCGCGACGTGGTGATGACCAAGCGTGGGCTGGTGATCATGGTGGGCGGCACCGGCTCGGGCAAGTCGACCTCGCTGGCGGCGATGATCAACCATCGCAACGAGAACTCGCACGGGCACATCATCACCATCGAAGATCCGATCGAGTATGTCCACCCGCACAAGAACTGCATCATCATGCAGCGCGAGGTGGGCGTGGATACCGATGACTGGGGCATTGCCCTGAAGAACACCCTGCGCCAGGCGCCCGATGTCATCCTGCTGGGCGAAATCCGTGACCGGGAAACCATGGAGTTCGGTATCGCCTTCGCCGAAACGGGCCACCTGGCCATGGCGACACTGCATGCCAACAGCGCCAACCAGGCGCTGGACCGCATCATCAACTTCTTCCCGGAGGAGCGGCGCCAGCAGTTGCTGATGGATCTCTCGCTCAACCTGAAGGCGGTCATCTCCCAGCGCCTGATGAAGAAGACGGGCGGCAAGGGTCGCGTGGCGGCCATCGAGATCCTGCTGAATTCGCCGCTCATCGCCGACCTCATCCTCAACGGTGAGGTCCACGGCATCAAGGAAATCATGTCAAAGTCCAATGAGCTGGGCATGAAGACCTTCGACCAGGCGCTGTTCGACCTGTATGAATCCGACCTCATCACCTACGAGGATGCCCTGCGCAATGCCGACTCCATGAACGAGCTTCGCCTTCGCATCAAGCTCGAAGGCAAGGCGGCCAAGTCCGGCGAGAAGCAGCCCGGACTGGATCATCTGCAGCTTGAAGAGACCGAGGAGGGATCTGGCCTGTTGCGCTGAGAGCCGATTCAGCGCCGCGCGGCGAGTCGAGCATGGACATAACGCCTTACCTGAAGCTGCTGGTGGACAAGAACGGCTCCGACCTGTTTTTCACGGTCGGTGCCCCGGTGAAGATCAAGATCGAAGGCCAGGTGAACTCGGTCGGCAAGACCCTGCTCACCGGTGATGTGACCCGGGCTGCCGCCTACGCCCTGATGAGCGAGGCCCAGATTGCGGCCTTCGAAGCCAACTGGGAGTCGGATTTCGCCATTGCCCTGCCGGACAAGAGCGCACGCTTTCGCGTGAACGTGTTCCGCCAGCGCGGTGATGTGGGCATGGTGCTGCGGCTCATCCCGAGCGACATCCCCACCATCGACTCCCTGGCGCTGCCGGACATCCTCAAGGATCTCGTGATGTACAAGCGCGGCCTGATCCTCATGGTCGGCGCCACGGGTTCGGGCAAGTCCACCACCCTGGCGGCGATGATCAGCGAGCGCAACCATCGCATGGCCGGCCACATCCTCACCATCGAGGACCCGATCGAGTTCTCGCATCCGAACATCAAGGCCATCGTGAACCAGCGCGAAGTGGGCGTGGATACGCAAAGCTACTCGCACGCGCTGCGTGCCTCCCTGCGCGAGGCGCCGGATGTCATTCTCATTGGTGAGGTGCGTGACCGCGTGACCATGGAGGCCGCGCTGGAGCTGTCCAACACCGGCCACCTGGCGCTGTCGACGCTGCACGCGAACAACGCCAACCAGGCCATGGAACGCGTTATCAACCTGTTCCCGCAGGAGCTGCACAAGCAGCTGTTTCTCGACCTGTCCCTGAACCTGCGCGCGGTGATCTCGCAGCGCCTGGTAACGGGCATCGACGGCCGGCGGGTCGCGGCCATCGAGATCATGGTGAATACCCCGCACGTGGCCGACCTCATCCTCAAGGGGCACATCGACGAGATCAAGGAAGCGATGTCCTCCTCGGGCGCCAAGGGCATGCAGACCTTCGACATGGCCCTGTACAACCTCTACAAGGAAGGCCGCATCGAACTCGAGGAGGCGCTCAACAATGCCGACTCGCGCACCAACCTTGAAGCGAAAATCAACTTCGGCTGAGCGCCCGCGCGCCGGCGGCGGCTAGGCGGGGCGTGGACGCAGGCCTGCTCAGCGGATTCTTCGGCAGGGTGCTGATCCTGGCGCCATTCGGTGGCACCGTGGGCGCCATCGCCTTTGTCGTCGCCGCGTTCATCCTGCGCCGGCTGGAAGCGGGCGGTTATCCGGTCGAAGGTGGCAAAGCCGGTGCAGCCGCGGAGCGGCCGTTGCCGCTGCTGGCGGTGCTGGCCGGCTGGTTGGGGTCCATGGGCTTCCTGCTCGGCGCTGTATCGCTGGCCGCCGGCGCCCTGTCGATGCTGGTCCTGGCCGTGATGATGCTGCTCAGCGCACTCGCTTGAGGCTGTTGCGGTCGAAATCCCGTGGCTGCAGGCCGTTGCCGAAGCTGAAGTCCGCCCATAGCAGCGTCGTGCTCTTGCCGCTCTGGTGGTTCACCATCTCGAAGCGATCGGCGCGCCAGTAACGGCCGAGGTACTCCCGGTAGTCGATGAACGTGGCGGTTTTCAGCAGCGTGTCCTTGCGGTCGTAATACTCCAGTTGTCGCGGCCGCATGATCTGCTTGTCGAGCCAGAGCTTCTGGCGCGAATAGCCGGAATCCTCGTAGCGCGGGATTCGCTCTATCACCCAGCACGCGTTGCCATCCATGGTTTCCTCGCCAAGCAGCCGGTAGAGGTATTTGTCCACCTCGTCCGAGGACAGGTCTTCGTAGGCGAATTCGCTGCCCATGAAGGGCCCGGACTTGTTGGCCGAGGAAATCCGCTTGACCCGCTTCAGCGCCGGCAGGAACAGCCATTGCTCGTCCGGTTCCAGGGCATGGCTGTAGCTGAGGAAGGCGGTGCCACGCACGTCGGCCGGTGAGTCGAACAGGGTCAGGCTCTTGTCGCCATCGCCGGTCACTTCCAGCACCCGTGTGCGCAGATCCCGCCGACTCTGCTCGCCCTGGCCGTTGCGCAGAATCATCGTGAGCGTGGCAGTCATGTCCCCCCAGCCCGAATCCATGCTGTCGGCCTGCTCCACCAGCGCCAGGCCGCGCGCACGGGGATCGGTGGTGGGTTCCGCCGTGGCGGCGCCGGCGGCGGCCCCGAGCACTGCGAGGATGAGTGCCGTGATTCCCAGGTGCATGATTTCTCCGGAGTTTTGCAATCCGACCGGAAACACTAGCACAGCTTGTGCCGCCGCTGCGTGAATGTCGCCCGGGTTGCGGACAGGCGCGGCAGGATTCGCTAAGCTGGGGGCGCATACGCGGGATTGGATGGCCCGCCGAGGAGGCGCTGTTATGCCCTGGATTGTAATGCTGATGATGCTGGCGCTGCCCGTCGGCGCCAGTGAGCAAGGCGGGCCGGACACCGCCGATGATGCGGTCGCTGCCTGGATAGCCGCCATCCAGCAGGCCGACCTTGATGCGGTGATTGCCAC
>CAYGQN010000006.1:19921-26619 GCA_964351795.1 uncultured Gammaproteobacteria bacterium | reverse complement strand
GGCAGCGCGCGTGCACCCGCTGCCTTGTGCGGTTCACAATGCCGTGGCTGGCCGCGCAGCCGGCCCGGCAGTCCCCGGCCCTGGCCGGCACATTGACCCACCCCTGGCGCCGCGGTCCTTGGCCAGCCCGGACGCCTCAGCGGCTACTGCGCCCGGATGGCAGGGCGCACCTGGTTGAGCGGGACAGGTATCCCCGGGAGGATGTATTGATGTTCACTTACGTGGGTTTGTTCACCATCGTGGATGCCGGGCGCGAACGCGAAGTACTCGCGGCGCACCTGGACTACCTGAAGACGCTGATCGCCAGGGGCCAGGTGATCGCCAAGGGGCCGTTCGCGGACAAGTCCGGCGGCCTGGTCGTCTATCGCGCGGCCAGCCTGGCCGAGGCGCAGGCCCTGGCCGCGCAGGATCCGGTCATCACCGGGGGGAGCAGGACGGTGCTGGTGCGCGAATGGAAGATCACCCACTGGGGTGAGGGCCCGGCGCCCTGAGGCCAGGCCCCGGGTCGGCGTCCGGCCGCCGCCCGGCTCAGGCCGGCACGGTGATGCAGCGCCCGGCGCCGAAGGCGTCCTCGTCGACCTCGCCCTCGCTGAACACCACGCGGCCCCCGGCAATGGTCATCACCGGCCAGCCCCGCAGTTTCCAGCCCTCGTAGATGCAGGTGCCGTGGCCGGTATGCGTCACCGGCTTTTCCGCATCGAGATCGACCAGCACGATGTCGGCATCGGCACCGATGGCCAGCGAGCCCTTGCGCGGGTACAAACCGAAGCGCCTGGCCGGGCCGAAGGAATTGATTCGCACCAGGTCGCTGAGCGGCAGGCCGCGCTTGATGACGCCCTCGGTAATCAGCAGTGGCAGCTCCCAGGGGAAGGACACCACGCCCGGGAACTCCGTCCACAGGTCCTCGCCCCGCTTGGGCTTGAACGGGACGTGATCACTGCCGATGTTGCCGATGCGGCGGTCGAACACCGCCTGCCACAGGCCCTCCTTCTCGGTCTCGTCGCGCAGGGGCGGGGAGATCTTCGCGCGCATGTCGAGGTCTGCATCCCAGGCGGTCCGGGTGAGGTAGTGGGGGCAGGTTTCGATGGTGACATCCATGCCCTCGGCCCGTGCCTTCTCCGCCAGTTCCGGCCCGGCGGCCACCGAGGTGTGCACGACCTGCAGCGCGCAACCGGTCTTCTGCGCCAGGAAGATCATCCGCTTGATGGTCTCCTCCTCGCAGAAGGCCGGTCGCGATTCGGTGTAGGCGGCGAGATCCTGGCGCCCGGTGGCCATGATCTCCTGCTTGATCCAGCGCGCGATGGTGGTGTTCTCGCAATGCACCGAGACCACGCCGCCGGGGATCTTTGCCACCTGGCGCATGGTGGCGTACACCCAGCCGTCGGTGGCCGGCACGATGCCGATGGGGTTGTCCGGCTCGTAACCGAAATACAGCTTGAAGGACTTCACGCCGGTGTGGCGGACAATCTCCGGAATCTCGGCGATGTGCTCCTCGCGCTGGATCCCGAAGTGGAAACCGAAATCCAGGCAGGAGTTGGCCTCGCCCAGTGCCCGCCGCTCATCGTAGAACGGCAGGTAGGACGGTTTCAGGTTGCGGATGTACAGGAAGAACGTGGTCAGGCCGCCGCGCGCGGCGGCGGCGGATTCCGAGCGCATGTCCTCCTCGAAAGGGTAGGCGACGCCGAGGTGGCAGTGCGGGTCGATGACGCCGGGCAGCAGGCAGCGGCCCTCGGCATCGATCACCCGCTTGCCGGCGGGCACGCTGGACTGGCCGAAATGCGCCGCGATGCGGCCATCGCTGATGGCGATGCCGCCGTTGAACTCGCCCTGGTGATCAACCACGCGGGCGTTGTGAATGACGATGTCGGCAGTCATGGCGTTTCTCCCCTGGTGCCTGTTGCCCCGTTTGCCAGGGTGGCCTCGATGATACGGCGGATCCCGGACCACTGGCTGGCGCCCACGGTGACCGGCGCGCGCCGGCCCAGTGCCCGCGCCCAGATCCCCTTGCGTGCGCTCTCGTTGGCGTAGTCGAGGTCGATGCTGCCCGGCGGGGCGGCGACGTCCACCAGCACGCAATGCCCGGCCAGGGTGTCGATGAGCGCGGCATCGAGAATCCTGGCCGGCACCGTGGAGATGATGATGTCGAAACCGGCGGCAGCCTCGCGGAAGGCGTCAAGGTCGAGGGTCTGCGCCCCGAGGGTGTAGGCCGATGCGCGCTGGACCCGGTTGCGGGCCGCCACCGTGACGCGGGCGCCAAGTCCCACCAGGGTGCGCGCCATGACGCTGCCCATGTTGCCGAAACCGATGACGCAGATGCGCGCGTCATGGATGGTGATCACGGTGTTCTCGATCAGTACCCGCAGCAGACCCTCGGTGATGGCCGGGGCCCGCAGCAGCATCAGTTCCTGGTCGTGTTCGTACTCGTGCAGGGTGATGCCGTTCGCCGCCGCGGCACCGCGCAGGGAATCCAGCGCCCGCCCCAGGATGATGTGCGCTCCGGGTGCCATCGCGGCGAGCATCTGCGCGTCGGGAATGATGGGCGTGGTGGCGAACAGGCCCCCGTCAGGGGTCATGCCCGGAATAGGGAACAGCGCATAGCGGGCGCCGGCCAGTGCTTCCCCGGCACTGCTGCAGGCCTTGACGCCGGCAATCCCCCCGGCCGGCCAGGGGAATCCGAAGGCGGTGACGCCGGCCCCTGCCGCCGCCGCCAGGCGGGCGATTTCCTGTTCACGTTCGTCGCCGCCGACGATGGCGATCGGTATGCCGGTGAACGGCTTATCCGTGTGCATGAGCGTTGTTTCCCCGGGTGAGATGAATGACATCCGCCAGCCCCATGCCGGCCAGGCCGAGCAGGTCGGCGCTGCGCCCCGGCGGCTGGGCGGCCGGCTCGACCAGGGCCGAGGCGATGCCGAGCAGGCTGGCGGTGATGGGCGCGGCCGTGCCGGCAATCCGGGCCAGCGCCAGCAGGGGCATGAGCCCGTACCAGAAGTCCTCGAGATAATAGCGATGCTGCAGGCTGTCCGGCCCGCGGATGGCGCGGTTGGCGCGGCCGGCACGAATGGCCGCGGCAATGCCCGCGGCATCCGCGGCGGCGGGGCTGTCCTGCTCGACGGTGCCGATGAGACGCATCTCCTCGATCAGCGGCGGCAGGCGGTGGCCGAACGCGGCCGCCACCGCGAGCCGCTCGGCATCCAGGCCGGCGATGAGACGGCCCACGCCGCCAGTCATTGCATCAACGTAGAACAGGAAGTCGCCGCCGGTTGCCTCGACCCAGGCCGCGGCGGTGATGGCGCCCGGCGGGTGCAGGATCATGTTCACGTTGGCCAGGCCGGTGCCGATGACGTCGGGCAGCGCTTCCGCAACCGGGTACAGCACCTGCGCCAGCGCCAGGGCGGCGGGGTCCTCGCCGAGGCTGGCGACCCACAGGTGCGCGGCAACGCCGGTGACATTCACGTGCAGGGGTTCCGGTCGCCGCGCCACGTAGGCCAGGGTGGACAACTCCGCCAGCGGCGGGCAGGGTCGGCCGGCCTCGGCGAACACCGCGCGGAACTCCAGCGCGCCACCGGTATGGCCGGGGTTGAGCACGATGGGCAGCGTGCTGCCAAGCGCCGCCAGCGCGCCGGCAAGGCCGCGGTGGGCGATGGTCGGCAGGCACACCAGGATGCCGTCGGCACCGTCCAGGGCCTCCGCGAGCTCGGTCGTTGCGTGGCCGAGGGTGCACTGGCCGTCGCCGGGAAGCCCGGCGCAGGTGAAGCGCCCGCCGCGCGCGCGCAGGGCGTCGATGACGGCGCTGCCGCGGTTCCACAGCCGGATGGAATAGCCACGTTGGCCCAGTTCGGCCGCGGCGGCCAGGCCGCCGTTGCCGGCACCCAGAATGGCGATGCAGCTCATGCCGCGTAGCGGTTCAGCTTGTCCAGGTCGACTTCCACGCCCAGGCCCGGCCCCTGCGGCACGAGCACGAAACCGTCTTCGTAGCCGAAGGCCTCGGTGATGACGTCATCATTGTAGTAGTTGCCGCAGATGGCCGTGCCGGCAGCCTCGGCCGGGCGGCTGGTCGGCATGACGCTCGGCAGCGAGGCGATGCGTGTCGCCGCGCCCAGGTGCAGGTTGGCGGCATTGCCGATACCGAGTTCGATGGAGCCACCGATGTCGCAGTACATGCCCAGGGTCTCGGCGATGTCGGCCTGCCGGCGGGCCCGGTACAGCCCGCCCGGCTTGGTCACGTAGCAGGAGAAACAGGCAGCGGCGTCGAGCTCGTCCAGCTCGAGGATGTCCTCCACCGTCCAGGCCGATTCGTCGGCCATCACGGGGATGTCGATCCGGGCCGCGATGCGGGCGAGATCCCGCTTGCTCGCCATGGGCTGCTCGCACAGGAACACCCCCAGCTCGGCCTGGGCCCGGGTCACCTCGACCGCCTCCTGGACTGTGCCGTAGCCCTCGTTGGCATCCACCCGGATGCGCACGGCATCGCCGTAGTGCTCGCGCAGTTCGCGGATGAGGCGCACATCGCGCTCCGGGTCCAGCCCGGTCTTGCACTTGAGCGTGCGCGCCCCCTCGGCGATCGCCTGCCCGGCTTCCTCGATGCAGCGCTCCACCTCCATGATGCCGAGCGAGTGGGCCACTTCCAGGCGGTCGCGGAACTGGCCGCCGAGCAGGCGGTACACGGGCACCCCGGCCGCCTTGCCGGCGATATCATGGCAGGCGATGTCGATGGCCGCCTTGGCATAGGGATGGCCCTTGGCGGCCTTGTCCATGCGGGTGTGCAGCATGGCCATGTCGCGCGGGTCCAGGCCCTGCACCGCCGGCATCAGGTGCTGCTCGATGAGATGGCGCACGGTTTCCGGGCTCTCGCCGTAGTAGCGCATCGCGGCGCCACCCCAGGTCATGCCGGCGGGCGCTTCGCCCCAGCCGCTGATACCCTCGTCGGTGTCGATGCGGATGATCAGATGGCGGCCGATAGGCGCCGTCATCTTGCTCGCCCAGGTGTGATGGCGCCGGTTCGGCATGGCGACAAGGTAGGTTTCGCACGCGGTTATCTGCACGGCGTCTGGGGCTCCCGGGAGGCGCAGCCCCGCCAGGAAAGCGAGGCATGATGTGATATGCTTGCCGAGATCATAGACCGTGATCACAATCATGGTCAAACCTGAACACCGCCACGCGAATGATCCCCGTCATCCTGATTTCCGGTTACCTCGGCAGCGGCAAGACCACGCTGGTGAACCACCTGCTGGCGCACTCCGATGCCAGCCGGACCGCCGTGGTGGTCAACGAGATGGGCGATGTCGGCCTGGACCATCTGCTCATCGAACAGCTCACTGAAGACATCGCGCTGCTGGAGGCCGGCTGCCTGTGCTGCGCCGCCGGCGAGGACATTGCCGCCACGCTGGTGGACCTGCGGGCACGCAGCATTGCGCGGGGTGCGGAGATCGAGCGCGTCTACGTGGAAACGACCGGCGCGGCCGACCCCGGCCCCATCATCGCCCGCCTGGGCACGGATCCGGCGCTGCAGCGTTTCTTCCGCTACCGTGGCCTGGTCACGGTGGTCGACACGGTGTTCGGCCTGGCGCAGCTGGAAACCCTGCCCGAGGCGGCCCAGCAGGCAGCACTGGCCGATCTGCTGGTGCTGAACAAGACCGACCAGGCGCCGCGGCCGGTGCGCGAGGCACTGCGCGAGGCGCTCGTTCAGGTGAACCCGGCAGCGCCGCTGGTCCAGGTCCACCACGGCGCGCTGCCCCCGGCCGCACTGGAGGAACTCGCCGCCGGTGCCAACGCGAGCCTTGCGCTGCCCGCCGGACCGGCGCGGCACGCCATCGGCCTGGCCAGCGTCACCCTCGACGTGCCGGCGCCGCTGAGCCGGGCCGCCCTGGTGGAATGGCTGGAGGCGCTGGTGCATGCCCGGGGCGCGGACCTGATGCGTCTGAAGGGCGTGGTTGCCCTGGCCGACGAGCCCCGGCCCCAACTCGTGCACGGTCTGCGGCACATGTTCTATCCGCTGCGCGATGCGCCGGCGTCGGCTGCCGCCATGGTCGGCAAGCTGGTGCTCATCGGCCGCGGCCTGGACCGGGCCGGCCTGCAGGCAAGCATCGAGGCCAGCGCGAGGGCGTGGTCGTGAAGGAGCGCAACAGCGACCATCCCTGGCGCCTGCAGCCGGCAGCGCTCGGCCCCGATGCGCTCGCCCTGCCACAGCAGTTGTCCGCCGTTCTGCGCGACGCCCCGGCCTACCGTCGCAGCGGCATCCACAATCCCTGGCATCGCGCTGCCGCCGGGCACGACGCCTGGGCCCTGCTGGCGATTGCCGAGCAGGCGCCCGTGCGCGCGGCCCTCGGCTCGGCCCTCGGCGCCGATGTCGTGCTGTGGGACATGCGGATCGGTGCGCCGGTCATGCTGGCGGTCGGGCCCGATGACGCGCCCGGGGGCGTGCCGATGTACAGCGAGGCCGGCCTCTGGCCCCTGCCCGCGGACAGCGGTGCGGTGGCCTGGCTGGCCCTGGCCGGTGCGACGCTCCCCGTCGCCCTGCCCGACGGTGACGGGCCTGCAGGCAGTTGCTCCTTCAGCCTGCAAGCCGGCGACCTGCTGGTGCTGCCGGCCGACGCCCGCTGGCCGGATCCGGGCGCGCTCGAGGACTTCCTCAGCCACGCCTGCCTCTCCGGTCCGCCCCGGATCGAGCGCGACCCCCGCCATCCCCCCCACCGGGCAAA
>CAYGQN010000006.1:0-19911 GCA_964351795.1 uncultured Gammaproteobacteria bacterium | reverse complement strand
CCCGCTCATCAACCATGCGAACGCGGCGCTGTGGCTGCTGCAGGGCCAGGACCATGCCGGCAACGACTACGCGCGCGGATTCTCCTCGGCGGTCGCACAATGGGCCGACGGGTGACTGCATCCCGCGGCTGCCTTACCATGATCACGAATCGTGATCGCGAAATGAACCAACCTCGCCAGGAGTCTCAGCAATGCCGGTAGTCACCGTACAGATGTGGCCGGGCCGCAGCGTGGAACAGAAGCGCCGGCTGGTGGAGGCCATCACCCAGGCCATGATCGACCACGCCGGTGCCAAACCCGATCACCTGCATGTGATCATCCAGGACATCCCCGCCGACAGCTGGGGCCGCAACGGGCGGCTCGGCATCGACAACGAGCCGCCGGAATGACGGCCCTGGACGTGCTGGACCCGCGGCGCTGCGCGCTGCTGGTCATCGACATGCAGAACGCCTTCTGCCACCCGGACGGAACCCTCGGCCGCAGTGGCCTGGACACCGACCGCCTCGGCGCGGTGGTGCCGGCGGTTCGCGCCAGCATCGAGGCCGCGCAGCAGGCCGGCCTGCCGGTCATCTGGACCATCCAGGAGCATCTGCCCGAGGATCGTCGCCGCGCCCGCAAGCGCCTGCCCTCGCACACCAGCAAGCGCAAGGGCGTCTCGGCGCTGGCGGGCACCTGGGATGCCGCCATCATCGATGCCCTGGCCGATCTCCTCCCCGAGCCGACCTTCATCATCCGCAAGCATCGCTTCGGCGCCTTTCACGAAACCCGGCTGGAGATCCTGCTGCAGCAACTGGGCGTTGATGCCCTGTTCATCACCGGCCTGACGACCAACGCCTGCGTGGAAACCACCATCCGCGAGGCCTACCTGCGCGATTACGACGTCATCGCCCTGACCGACTGCATCGCCGGGGTCAACCCCGAGTGGGAGGCGCCGGCCATGGCGGTGTGGCAGCATTACCTCGCGGCCCTGGCGCCGGCGGCGGAATTCATTGCCCTGTGCGAACGGCACCGGGCGCCCCGCACCATCGGCATCGGCCATATCCTGCTGGAGGTATCCGACCTGGCGGTTGCCGAGCACTTCTACCTGGACCTGCTCGGCATGCAGCGCAAGCCCGATGCCAAGCCATTGCCCGACGGCCGCACACTGACGGTGACCCGCCAGGGCCTCGGGCTGACGCCGGGGCGCAGCGGTGAAGGTCGCCAGCTGGACCACATGGCGTTCGAGGTGGCCAACGTGGAGGCACTCGATGCCCGGCTGCGCGCCGCCGGCGTGCGTTTCGACCGGGAACTCGGGCCCGGCCCCTACGGGCTGTCCATCTACGTGTTCGACCCGGATAACAACCTGGTCGAGCTGTACGAGCCGGGCAAGTGAGCCCGCCGCCCGCCGGCGCCGGGATCGCCCGCGGCCGCCCCTGGAGGCAAGCATGAACAAGCGACTGCACACGACCATCGCCCTCTGGCGGCGTGTCATCCCCGCCATGCTGCTGTTGTGCGGCATGGCCGTCTGCGCGGCCGACGGGAGCGCCGGCGGCGGCGATGATGAGCCCCGCCTGACGGTCATCACGCAGTCCGGGACGCTCGTGTTCCGGACCTCCGAGCTGCTCGCCCGGGGTGACCTGCAGGAGTTCACCTTCATCGACATCTCCGCCTATCCGCGCGAGGAGGTCACCTTCACGGCCGTGAAACTCGGCACCCTGCTGAGCGATGTCCGGACCGCGCCGGACGCCATGCTGGAGGTCATCTCCAGTGATGGCTTCGTCTCGGTCATCGCGCCGGAGCGGCTGCTCAACACCGACCCGGCGCAGTCGGTGGCCTGGCTGGCCATCGAGGATCCGGCGGCGCCCTGGCGGGCGCATCGCTCCGGCGACGGCACCGCCGGCCCGTACTACGTGTTCTGGGTCAACCCGGGGCTGTCCGACATCGGCCGCGAGGAATGGCCGTTCAAGATCGACCGCATCGTCGAGCGCGATTCGCTGCGCGCGCTGTACCCGGGGATCTTTCCGGTCAGCGCCGTGGATGAACAGGGCGAGGTCATGCAGGGCCTGCGGCTGTTCGTCAAGAACTGCTTCACCTGCCACACCATCAATCGTGTCGGCCGCTCGCAGATGGGCCCGGATCTGAATTACCCGATGAGCCCGCTGGAGTACTTCCAGCCCGGCATCGTGCGGCAGTTGATCCGCAACCCGCAGATGGTCCGCCACAACCCGAAGTCCCCGATGGGCAACGGCTTTCCGCCGGCACTGCTGTCCGATGCCGACGTCGATGCCATCCTTGCCTACCTGCAACTGATGGCCGATGAACGCAACGCCCAGGAGAAGGAACAATGACAATCCGCCCGGCTTTCACACGCGCACTGCTGCTGGCCGGTGTGCTCGGCGCGAGCGCCGTGCCGGCCAGCGACGACGGCACCGGCCTCGGCCGTGAGGCCATCGTCGACCTGGTGACCCGCTCGCTCGAGTCCTGGCAAACCGAGGACCGCGAGGCCTTCGCCGCCACCGCCCACCCGGAGATCCTGTTTGCCTTTCCGCGCCGGCGCGTGGATGCCGCCGGCGCCATGGAGGTCTTCGATTACTGGGCCGAGAACTATGACGACACCCGGGTCTACATCCACTGGATCCTGGTGGATGAGCAGCGCTTTGCCATGGAGTACCAGTTCGCGACCACGCACGTCGCCACCGGCAAACGCACCAACATGGGCACCGTGGCCATCGGCGAGGTTCGCGACGGCCGCATCGTGCTGCTGAAGGAGTACACCGACGGCCGGGTTGCCACCCTGCAGGAAAACGGTGAACTGCCGCTCGAGGAGGGCGAGGAGCCGTTCCCCTGGCCGCGGGTGCCGGCGCAGGACTGAGGGCGCCTACACCACCGAGCGCACCGGCCGGGTCTCGAAGCTCTCGAACACCCGGCTCTCCAGCAGGTAGTCGGCCACCGAGCGGATGTCGGCGATGACGGCGTCGCGGCAGGCACCCGCGTCACCCTGCTGCAGGGCGGTGATGACCTCCTCGTGGTGGGAGCGATCCCAGAGCGAGTCGGACAGGGCCGAGACGTAGGAGTAGTAGGTGAACGGGCCCATCTGCAGCCACAGGCTCTCGATGATCGGCAACAGCACCAGGCTTTGCGAGGCCTCGTACAGGGTGAAGTGGAACAGCCGGTTCAAGTCCAGGATGCGGGCGACCTGGTCCTCCTGCTGGCCGGACTTGATCTCGTCGTCGATGCGCCGCAGCTCCTCGGCGAGGCCCGGGGCGGCATGCTCGCAGGCGGCCGCCGCGGCATCACCCTCCAGCACGCAGCGCCAGTGCGTGAGCTCGCGGAACTTGGCGCGGCTCATCTTGGGCACGATGAAGGCGCGGTTCTCCTGCATCTCCAGGGCCCGCTCGGCCACCAGCCGGTTCACGGCCTGGCGCACGGGCATGGAGCTGGTGTGCAGGTCCTCGGCAATCTTGCGCAGGCTCACGGGCTGACCGGGCAGGAAGGCCCCGGTGAGCAGGCCGAACTTCAGCTCCTCGTAGGCCCTGTCGTGGATGGAGCGTTTCTCGCTCCGACCCTTTCCAACCTCCACCATCGGTATCCGCTCCCAGAGATCACGCGATCACAGCCGATTATTTTTGGCGGTGATCATAGCGCACGGCGTCCATGCGATGTTCCCGCGCGGGGCCGGGCACATTGAATGTGGGTGTTTGGCGACATTATAATGATCACAGTTTGTGATCAAATAAGAATCCAGGGAAAATTGCGCTGATGACAACGCCTTGCACTGCTGGAACTGGCGCGGACAACGACACCACCCGGCGCCTGGCAGCGGCGCTGAAGGCACAGGGTCTGGATGCCCTGGTGAGCTTTTCGCCGGAAAGCTTCGCCTATATCAACGGCTTTGACGTGCCGTCGCAGTCGCTCATGCGCTGGCGGCACGCCATCACCGTGCTGACCGCGGACGCCCGGCGCGAGCTCATCGTGGTCGACATGGAGCACAGCACCACCGAGGCGCGCATTGCCGGCCAGGATGCCGGGCTGCGCGCCTGGGCCGAGTTCGGTGATGATCCCATGCAGGTCCTGGCCGGGTTGCTGGCCGAGATGGGTCTTGCCGGCGGCCGGCTCGCCCTGGAAACCGACTACCTGTCCGCCGCCGACTTCCAACGCCTGCGCGAGCACATCGGGACGGCGACACTGGCGCCGGCCGCGCCCATCCTGGCCCGTGTCATGCAGATCAAGACGGGCGCGGAGATCGCGCTGCTGCGCCGCCTGTCGCGCATCGCCGACGAGGCCATCGGCACCGCCCTGGCGGCGGCCAGCCGCGGCTGTACCGAGATGGACATCGCCGCCAGCCTGACCCAGACCGTCTACCGGCTCGGGGCCGAGCAGTTCAAGCTCATGATTGTCGCCACCGGTGAGCGCAGCCAGCTGCCCAACGTCGGCCCGTCCATGCGGAAGCTGGAAACCGCCGACGTGTGCCGCGTGGAGATCTTCCCGGTGATCCGGGGTTACCACGCCGGCGTGTGCCGCACGGCCGTGGTCGAGCGGCCGCCACCGGAGGCCGAGCGGATCTGGGCCACGCTCACCGACTGCAAGCATCTGGTCATGGAGCAGATCCGCCCCGGTGCCAGCAGTCGCGAGATCTACCGCCGCTTCGTGGCCGTGCTCGAACCCCTGAAGCTGCCGCCCATCAAGTTCATCGGTCACGGCATCGGTGTACACCTGCATCAGCAGCCGTATCTCAGTGAGCATGTGGACCTGCCGCTGGAGGCTGGTATGGTCCTTGGCATCGAGCCGCTGGTGTACCGCACCGGCTACGGGTTCGGCATGCAGAACAAGGACATGTTCCTGGTGACCGAAACCGGCTGCGAGCTGTTGTCCGACGTGAACGAAACCGACCAGTTGTTGCGGATTGCCTGAGGCCGCCATGCTGACCCTGCTGCACAATGCCGACCTGCTGTTCCAGGTGGACCCTGCCGACACGGTGCTGCGCGATGCAGCGCTGGTGCTGGAGGACGACACCATCGTCGACGTCGGCCCGGCCGATGCCGTGCTGGCGCGCCACCAGGGCAGCGTGTTCGACCAGCGCGTCGACATGCGCGGGCGGGCTATCACGCCCGGCTTCATCGACAGCCACGTGCACCTGTCCGAAACCCTCTCTCGCGCCGTGTTCCCCGACCACCTCGATACCCGCACCTGGGTGTTCCACTGGGCCAAGCCCTTCTACGCTCACGTCAACCCGGACGACGAACGCATCAGCGTGCTGCTCGGCGCCGCCGAAATGCTGCGCTCGGGCACGACCTGCTTCCTGGACATGGGCGCGCAGAACGATCCGGGCATCACGGCGCGGGCGGTGGAGCAGGCCGGCCTGCGCGGCATCGTCGGGCGCCATGCGGCCGACGTGCCACCCGACCCGCTGCCGGCGGGCTGGAGCCAGGAGATGGTCAGGCACCACTTCTTCGACAACGCCGATGCTGCGCTCGCGGTGCTGCAGGCCTGCGTGGAGCAGTGGCACGGGTATGCCGACGGGCGGGTGCGTTGCTGGGTGAACATCGAGGGCAAGGAGCCGTGCTCGCTGGAGCTGCATGTCGGTGCCCGCGCCCTGGCCGAGAAACTCGGCGTCGGCACCACCTATCACCTGGCCACCAGCATCGAGGAAGCGCACATCTGCGAGCGCCGGCACGGCGTGTGGCCGATCTCGCGCATCGCCCGCGCCGGCGGCCTCGGCGCAAACCTGGTCATTGCCCACGGTTCGGCCGTCAACGACGAGGAAGTGGCGTTGCTGGCGCACCATGACACCCGCGTGGCCTTCTGCCCCGGCACCTCGCTGAAGCTCGGCAAGGGCGCCACGCGCATCGGTCGCTACCCGGAGATGATCGCCGCCGGGGTAACGGTCGGCCTGGGCACCGATGGTGTTTCCGCCTCCGGCAACCTCAGCCTGATGCGGCAGATGTACACGACCGCGGGCCTGTTCAAGGATGCCCGCAACGATCCCACGCTCATCGGTGCACGCCAGGCCCTGCGCATGGCGACCATTGACGGTGCCCGTGCGCTGCACTGGGCGGATGCACTCGGCTCACTCGAGCCTGGTAAGAAGGCGGATTTCGTGGTGTTCGATCTCGGCCACGTGGAATGGACGCCCTACACCGATCCGCTGCAGGCCCTGGTGTGGTCGGCCACGACGGCATCCATCGAGCAGACCTGGGTCGGCGGCCGCGCCCTGTACCGCGATGGCCGCGTGCAGTCCCTGGATGAGCCGGCGCTGTTCGCCGAGGCCCGCGAGCGTGCCGCGCAAATCGTGCACCGGGCCGGCCTCGATCGTGCCGATGTCCAGACCACGACCTCCCTCTACCAGTAGCGTGCCGGTGCGCCGCGCGCGCGTCGCCGGGCTGCGTTGATGCCGGGCCTTCCGGAATGGAGCACCGTGCCCGCGTGCCAGCGCCCGGCCTGGAGCCTGCGCAATGCACGCCTGGACGATGCCGGGCCGCCGGTCACGATTCACGTCGACGGTGATCGCATCAGCGCTGTCGCGCCCGACGATGCGCAGCCGGGCGAAGCGGGCGAGCGCCTGTGGCTGGATGCCGGTGGCCGGCGCGTGCTTGCCTGCCCGGTGGACGTGCACACCCACCTCGACAAGACGGGCACGCTGGCGCGCAGCCCCAACCCGACCGGCACCCTGGACGGCGCCCTGCTTGCCGGCGCCGCCGACCAGGAACGGTACTGGTCGGCGGAGGACCTCGCCGGGCGGATGGATGCCGCCCTGGAGCGGGCCTGGCGCAACGGCACCCGGGCCCTGCGTACGCACCTCACCGCGAACCCGGCAGCCTGGCCGCTGACCTGGCCGGCCTTCCTGGCGGCCCGCCAGCGCTGGGCCGGGCGCATCGAACTGCAGGGCGCGTCACTGCAATTGCTCGAGCACCTGCTGGCCGGTGATCCGCAGTCGCTGGCGCGCAGCCTGGCCGAGGGCGGCGGCATTCTCGGCTGCGCCGTGCTGCGCGAGACGGCCGCGCTGCCCGAACAGCTGGACGCCCTGCTGCAGCTGGCCGCGCAGTACGACCTGGAGGTGGACATCCATGCCGACGAACACGGGGATCCGTCATCCCGGGCCCTGCACCGGATCGCCGAGGCTGCGCTGCGCAATGGCTTCACCCGGCCACTGACGGTCAGCCATTGCTGCAATCTCGCCCGCCAGGGCGAGGACGAGGTGGCCGCCACGGCGGGGCTGCTGCTGGAGGCCGGCGCCGGCTTTGTCTGTCTGCCGCAGACCAACCTGTACCTGCAGGATCACGTGGTCGGGCGCACGCCGCGCTGGCGCGGCATCGCGCCGGTGCGGGAACTGCAGGCGGCCGGGGTCCCGGTGGCCTTCGCCAGCGACAACGTGGTCGATGCCTTCAACCCCATCGGCGATTACGATCTGCTGGACGTGCTGCGTCATGCGCGCATCGCCGCCCACTGGGGGCCCGGGGAGGCCGACTGGCTGGCCCCGGTCACCACGACGCCGGCTGCCCTGATGCGCCTGGCCGATGACGGCCTTGTGCGCGCGGGCGGCAAGGCGGACTTCATCATTGTCGATGCCTGCAGCGACCAGGCCCTGCTGGCCCGGGCCGCGCTGGCGCGGATCGTGGTGCGCAACGGTCGCCCGCTCGCCGCCGCAAACTGCTGGGAGTGAAGCAATGGTCTACCGCCTGACGAAAATCGCCCTGCTGGCCTGCGCCAGTGTGTTCGCCCTGCTGGTGGTGTTCAACAACGTCACCGACTACGGCTCGAACTTCAATTACGTGCAGCACGTGCTGAGCATGGACACCACCTTCGACGGCAACAGCGGCATGTGGCGCCGCTTCGAGTCGCCGCTGGTGCACCATGGCGCCTACCTGCTCATCATCGCCTTCGAGGCGAGCTTCGCCGGCCTGCTGGTTTACGGCACGCTGCGCCTGTGGCGGGCCCGGCACGATGCCGCCGCCTTCGCCGGCGCCCGCGGGCCCGCGGTCCTCGGCCTGGCTGCCGGCGCGGTGATGTGGTTCGGGGGCTTCATTGCCGTGGGCGGGGAGTGGTTCCTGATGTGGCAGTCCGAGGTCTGGAACGGTCAGGAGGAATCGGCCATGTTCACCCAGCTGTTCATGCTGGTGCTGCTGTATCTCACCTGCGCACCGGATGATGCGCCCGCCTGAGCGATGCGGCTCAGAAAATCTGGAAGTACTCGCGCTGCTCCCAGTCGCTGGTCTCGGCAAGATAGCGGTTCAGTTCCGCCTGCTTGATGGCGGCCAGCCAGTCCACCACGCTGTCGCCCAGGCACTCGCGGTAGAAGCGGCTCTGCCGGAAGGCCGGCAGCGCATCGAACAGGCTGGCGGGCAGTGGCTCGGCGCCGGAGTCGTAGGGTTCCTCCACCGCCGGCGGCGGCGTCATCTGCGCATCCAGGCCGGCCAGCCCCGAGAGGATCTGCGAGGCAAGATACAGGTAGGGGTTGGCGGCCGGATCACCCACCCGATTCTCGATGCGCGTGGCCGGGTCGCCCGCGCCCCCGAGCACCCGCAGCATCGCGCCCTTGTTGTCACGGCCCCACTGGATCCGATCCGGCGCCAGCGAGTGCGGGCGGTAGCGCTTGTAGCCGTTGATCGTCGGCGTGGTCAGCAGGCAGGACTCGCGGCCGTGGTGCAGCAGACCGGCAAGGTAGGCCAAGCCGGTCGGTGACAGCGCCGCGTCCGCTGCCTCGGGGATGAAGCAGTTGCGGCCGCTGTCGGCGCTCACCAGGCTCTGGTGCAGGTGCCAGCCGCTGGAGAAGGCATTGGCGATGTGCGGCCGGCACATGAACGTGGCGTGGTAGCCAAGCCGATGGCAGACCTGCTTCACGGCGGTCCTGAGCAACAGGGCGTTGTCGGCCGTGGCCATGCCCTCGCAGGGGCTGAAGGTCAGTTCCACCTGGCTGGGGCCGAACTCGATCTCCTCCGAGCGCAGCGGCAGCTGCAACGCGGTGAGGGTCTGGCGGAGGCTGGCCAGCACCGGCTCGAGCTCGTCGTAGCGCGTTTCCGTGAGGTACTGGTAACCCTGGCCGAGCGGCGCCACGGCCGGCGGCGCGCCGGGCTGGGTGCAGTCGCGCGGGTCCAGCGGCTGGTCCAGGCGGCGGTAGATGTGAAACTCCATCTCCAGGCCGCTGACATAGCGCAGGCCGCGGGCTGCCAGCCGCTCAAGCGTGCCTGCAAGGATGCGCCGGGTGGAGAATTCCACCGGCTCCCCGTCCGGGTAGTACAGGTCGCACAGCACCCAGGCGTTGCCCGGTGCCCAGGGCAGGCAGCGCAGCGTGAGCGGGTCCGGCACCATCACCAGGTCCGCAGCGCCGGCCAGGCGGGGCGAGTCGATCCCGGCGCCTGCGCGCCACACGGGCAGGACCGTCCTGTGGGCGGTGTCCTTGAGGATGAGGGTGGTGGTGATGCGGCAGCCCGAGACCAGCGTCGGCGCAATGGCGGCAGCGGCGATGCTCTTGCCACGGCTGATGCCGTGCTGGTCGGCAAACATGAAGCGCAGGGTCTGCACCCCCATCGCCTCCAGGCCGGCCATGAACTCGCGGGCGGCCTCCAGCTGCAGCTCGTCCCAAAGGCCGTGACGCTCGACAAAACTGCCGGCCAGCGGCAGCGCCGATGGATCGCTCATGGCTGTTCCGCGGGTTCTGCCCAGCCCGAGGTCTCGCGGCGCTTCCGGTCGCGCTCCCGCCAGCAGCTCTGCCACTGCGCGCTGGGCGCGATTTCGTCGATGGCGACAGGCCCGCGGACCTGCGCCAGCTGCGCCGGGTCGCTCATCGGCAGCGCCGCCCCGCCGCTTTGCGTGGCCTCCATGGCGGCCCGCAGCATCCGGCGATAGCGAAGAATGCCGACATCCGAGCGCCCGAGGTACTGGCGCGTGCGGTCGGCGATGGGGCCGGGCGACTCCACCGCCCACTGGTCGTGCACGTTGATGTCCTCGCCCATGCCGGTATAGGTGCGCTCGCGCTGCTCCTGCGGGTCGAAGCCCCACTGGTTGGCGGCGTTGTAGCGGGGCAGGAAGTCCGGTGGCGGGTTCAGCGGCAGGCGCTGTTCGCGCATCCGTTCGCGGTCGACCGGCTCGGCGAAGCTCACGAACATGGAGTACCAGTAGCAGTGTTCGTCATCGACCGGCACATGCCACTGCGCGATCACCATGTCCTTGCTCATCGGAATGACGATGGCATTCGGAAACAGCAGGTTGGTGATACGCACATGGGTGTGATCGGCATCGATCCGGCGCAGGGTGACCAGGCGGAAGCCCGAATCGGTGTCTTCGATGCGGATCTCCGGGCGGTCGAACTCGCGCAGCACCTGGGTGAGGGGCACGTTGCTGTCCGCGGCTTCGGCCCGGAACTGGCGGCCGTAGGCGGCGTCCATGGATTCATCCTGCAGGAAACGGTGCAGGTAGGAGGCATGGGCCGGGTCCACGC
Organism: uncultured Gammaproteobacteria bacterium; assembly: GCA_964351795.1. Lineage (GTDB taxonomy): Bacteria > Pseudomonadota > Gammaproteobacteria > JADZEE01 > JADZEE01 > CAYGQN01. The sequence goes on along the minus strand of CAYGQN010000006.1, from coordinate 9,497 downwards.
CCACTTCCAGCGCCTGCAGCCAGTTGCAGTACCACAGGCCCTTCCAGGCGAACACCTGCCCGGCGGGCGCGGTGAAGCAATCCAGCGCCGGGAACTCCGGCGGCTCATCCGGGCCGAGGTAGGCGAAGATGACGCCGTTGCGCTCGGCGCAGGGGTAGGCGCGCTGGCGCACCTTGGTGTGGAAATCACTGCCCTGCGGTTCCGCCGGCTGCTCCAGGCAGGCGCCGCGACCATCGAACAGCCAGCCATGGAACGGGCAGCGCAGGCCGTCCGGTTCGAGCCGGCCGTAGGCGAGGTCGACCCCGCGATGCGGGCAGGCACGTTCGACCAGCCGGTAGTCACCCGCCTCGGCGCGGAACAGCACCAGGTGCTCGCCCATCAGCGTCACCGGCCTGAGCGGGCGCGGGCCGGCCAGTTCCTCGGTGAGCGCGACGGGTTGCCAGTAACGCCGCAGCACGGCGCCGGCATCGGTGCCCGGGCCGGTCCTTGTCAGGCGTTCGTTTTCGGTGCTGCTGACCATGCGTGCTTGAGCCCTTGCCTGTTACCGTCATTGTTGACCACAGCTGTGATCACAGGGTATGGTCACGTTATGGTATCAAGCCAGCCGCTTGACGTACAAATCCCCGGTGTCGCGCCGGGGCCCAACCCAGGGAGAGTATCCGGATGAGACCCATTGCCGTTACCTACCTCGTCCCAGTCATCCTCGGTGGCCTGCTCCCGGGGCACGGCACCGCCGGAGTGCTGGAAGAGGTCATTGTCTCCGCGCAGAAGCGCGAGCAGTCCGTGCAGGACGTTCCGCTGAGCATCACGGCGTTCTCCGGCCGCCAGCTTCGTCAGCTGAATATCGATTCAACCACGGACCTTGCCCTGTACACGCCGGGTTTCACCTACGGGCAGAACAGTGGTGACGGTGACTTCCCCTTCATCTCGCTGCGCGGTGTGACGGTTCGGGATTTCTCCGATACCAACGAGAGTCCATCGGCCGTGTATATCGACGAATTCTACAAGGCCAACCTCATTGGTCTCGACGCCCAGGTGTACGACATGGAGCGCGCCGAGGTGCTGCGTGGTCCGCAGGGTACGCTGTACGGCCGCAACGCGACGGGTGGTCTGATCCACTACGTGACGGCCAAGCCGAGCCAGGAGTTCGACGCTTACGGCGAGGTGATGTACGGCGACTATGACCGTATCCGTTTCGAGGGCGCTGTGGGCGGCGGCATCACGGAGACGCTGTCTGGCCGAATCGCGGTGCTGCACCACCAGTACGATGGCTGGGTGGAGAACCGCTTCCCCGGCAACTCCGACGGCAGCGCGCTGGATGCCACTTCCGTGCGCGGGCAGTTGCTGTTCGAGCCTCAGGACAATTTCCGGGTCAACCTGCTGCTGCAGTACGCCACCAACGACAACGATGCCGGCAACATGTTCTCGCATGTCAGCGCGGCCGTGGATCCGGTGACCGGCCTGTCGGTGCCGAACCCCGGTCAGCCCGGCTTCGCCGGCTACATCGAGGCCACGCCGAACGATCCGCGCGACACCAATTCAGACCGCGACATCTTCCTGGAGACCGAGCAGTTCACCTTCATCGGTCGCATCGAGTGGGAATACGCGGGGCTGGATTTCGTCTCGATCACGGGCTACGAGGACACTTCCAAGGATGCGAGCTTCGACAGCGACAGCACGCCCTTCGCCCGCGGCACCGAAGTGCATCCCGACGCCACCCAGTACTCGCAGGAGTTCCGGGTATCCGGCGAAGCCGGTGCGCTGACCTGGCTGGCCGGCTTCTACTGGATCAACTACGAGATCTCCGGTGAGCAGAGCCGCTGCGTGCCCGGCAGCTGCGCCACGCAGCGCGCCCCGGTGGTCTATGACCTGGAGACGGAGTCCTGGGCCCTGTTCGGCAACGCAGAGTACAGGTTCAACGACCAGTGGAGCCTGACCGCGGGCCTGCGTTACACCGAGGAAGACAAGGACTACGTCCTGGACAACCAGGATTTCGGCATCCTGTTCAGCCGTGCGACCGTGGGGGACCTTGCCAGCCTCGACAGCGACAACGTGGATTTCAATGTCCGGCTCAACTTCACGCCCAACGATGACCTGCTGTTCTACGGCGGCATTTCCCGGGGCCACAAGGCCGGTACGTTCAACGTCGGCTACACGCCGATTGCCACCGATGCAATTCCCGTCGAGGACGAGCAGCTGACGAGCTACGAGCTCGGCTTCAAGACAAGTTGGCCGGATCAGCAACTGCGTATCAACGGCGCGGTCTTCTACTACGATTACGAAGACTCCCAGGCCTTCCAGTTCGACGGTCAGACCCTGAGCGCGACTGCGTTCAACCGCGACGCGGAAATCTACGGCGTTGAGCTTGAGATTGCCGCCAGCCCAATCGAGGGCCTGGACCTCATCGGCACGATGACCTACCTGGATGCCACCCTGAAGGATGTTGAACTGCCCGGCCCGTTCTTCGGTGGCCTGCCGCCGCGCGATACCCGCATGCCGCTGACGCCGGACTGGAAGCTCAGCGGCCTGGCGCGCTACGAGTGGTCTGCCCCCTGGGGCGGCCGTCTTGCACTGCAGGGCGACGTGACCTGGATCGACGACCAGTACTTCGATGCGTTCAACAGTCCCAGCCACTTCGAGGACAGCTATGCGCTCGCCAATGCAAGGCTTAGCTGGATGAGCGACGACGATCACTGGGAAGTGGCGGTGTTCGCCGAGAACCTCACCGACAAGGAATACCGCACCTATTCCTTCGACCTGGCGTTCCTCGGTTTCTCCACCGACGTGTGGGGCAAGCCCCGCTGGGTCGGCGGCACCGTGCGCTACCAGTTCTGAACCACGGCTTTACCTCCTTCCTTTTGAAACAGCCGCCCCTCGTGGGCGGTTTTTTTTGCCTGCCGGGCGCGGTCCGCGCACCAGCCCGGGCTCAGGCAAGGTCAGCTGCGAGCGCCGCTTTGCGCTCGCGCGCAAGCCGGACGATGCCGCGGTGGCAGCGCAGGATCACAAGGTGGTGCTGGCAGCGATGGCGGCGGGGCTGCATTGGCGCAGCCTGGCGCGTACCGGTCATACCTGACGGTGATTGCGCCGTCCGGCAGCCGGCGTGCCCCGCGATCCGAGGGCAGGGTCATGTCGCGATACCGGCAGCGATGCGGGCGGAGCATTATCGGCACGCATGGCTGTGCTCCAGCCCCTTCATGGCAGCATGGCATCGCGGGGCACAGCGTGGCCGTACTCAGTCCTGACGGCCCGCGAGCACGCAGTCGGCGATTACGCATGCGCGGGCACGCGGTTTTCCGGAGCCCCCGCACCGGTTTGTGCAGCGCGTGCCGATTCATCCGCGACAACGCAGGATGGCGCCCCGCCGCGTAACAGGCCCTGGCATGGGCCAATCCCCATGCAAGCGCCAGGCATCCGAGGAACTCGGCGCGGGGCGGAAGGGTGTGGCCGGCGAGCCGGGCGGCTAGTCCGCGCCGGTGGGCGGCAGACGCGAGGGCTCCGGGATGACCTCGTGGTCGCGCAGCAGTTTCGGCAAGGCCAGCAGCAGGGCGGTGATGACCAGGTAGCCGGTCGCCCACTTGTTCCACACCGGTATCGGGAAGTGGAACACCCCCAGCACGTCGGTGCCGCTGTACTTGTAGGCATGAATGAAGCCGGTAATCGAGAGCACCGCGCCGGCGGCACTCCAGGCCGCGGCCTGCCGGAAACGGCGGTCGATGATGTGATAGGCGATGGCCGCCCACACCATCGAGGAATAGATATAGCCCTGGCTGAGCGCGAACATGCCATCGGCATAGAAGTTGCGCATGGAGACCAGGGCCTCGGTGGTGTCCGGGTTCATCAGCCGCGTATCGGTGAGCTTGCCCGCCACCACCAGCGTGTGCTTGACCGCCAGCGCCACGTAAGCGGCCAGGGCCGGCAGCAGGCCGATGACGATGGCCGGCATGTGCCGGGCGTGCGCGACCTGGAAGTTCTGCGCGCAGATGACAATGCCCAGCCAGATGATGATGGGCATGATGGCCTCGATGGGAATGAGGCGGGTGAAGATCGTCACCAGGCCGGTAACGCAGAAGAAGGTCCAGAAGCTGGCATTCAGCGTGGAATAGCCGGCCCGCGCGCCAAGTGCCTTGTAGCCGGGATGGCCGAGGAAGATGGTGGTGGGGAAGGGCGAGCCGAAGGCGGCCGCCGCGAACGAGCCGATGCCGTTGGTCAGCAGCAGGGGCCGTGGCGGATAGTGATCACCGGCGGCCGCGGCGGATTCGATGTTCTGCAGTGAGCCGATCAGGAAGATGAAGCCGAAGGGAATCACGATGGGCAGGAACTCAACAACGAAGTCCAGCGATTCGAACACCCGGTGCAGCTCGGGCAGCGGCAGGTGGAAGCCGGCGTAGTCGAGGTTGAACGGCTCGAAGCTGGTGACCGGCGACACACCGGTATAGCTCAGGCCCCAGGCCAGCGCGGTGCCGACCAGCAGGATGATGAAGCCGGAGGGGATGCCGCCTTTCACCCGCACGCCGCCGAAGTAGAAGGCCAGCACCAGCACCAGCGAGGTGAAGCCGAGCACCGGGTAGGTGAACGTCCGCAGGACGTAGTCCATGCTGAGGAAGGCCAGCGCGGTGCCGGCCTTGGCCACCAGCATCACCACGCGTGGCGTGACGCGGCGGATCTGGTTGACGATGAACGCCCCGAAGAACTCGATCATGCCCGAGAACATGCAGGCCAGCAGGCCGGTATGCCAGGCGATGATGTCGGCCTCGGCCTTGGAGAAACCCACGTCCAGGGCTTTCTGCTGGGTGGGGAACATGATCAGGAACACGTAGATCACGATGGTGATTGAACTGGTGCCGTAAGGGATGGCGCAGACGTCATCGCGGCCCTCCAGGCGCGCCAGCTTCAGCGCCTGCCAGGCATAGAACAGGTTGCCGACCACCAGGCCGACGGCGGTGGCCGGCAGGATGCGCAGGAACAGCAGGTCCGGTGAGAACTTCAGGAACTCCAGGCACAGGGTGCTCAGGAGGATGTAGGTCAGCAGCGTATCGAGCCCGAAGGCGAAGAACCCCTCCAGGTCGCCTTTCACGAACGCTTTCATGGATTGCAGCACCTCGGTGTGGGTTGCAGGGCCAATCGTCTGCGCCGGGAACGGACCGCCCTCACCCGACCGTGTGATCGTATCATGTGATCATGATTGACGTGGCCCCTGCAGTCCCCGAAGCGCGGCACGAAACCCCGGCGGGCAGGCCGGGCAGCGTCCGCCAGGGCTGCCTGCGAGCTGCCGTCGCGACGGGCATGCTGGCCGCGGTGCTGTTCTTGCCGCTCGCCCTGGCTGCGCCGCCGGCCGCGTCACCGCCCGCGCCGGCACAGATGGCCGGTGCCGCCACGGCCAGCTATGCGGCCGCCGATGGCAAACCGCTGAGCCTGTTCCTGTTCGCACCCGCGCCACCGGCGCGCAGCGTCAACCTGCTGCTGTTCAACGGCAGTGGCTGGATCGGCGGGGACGTCCGCCAGTTCGCCGGCTGGGCACGCGCCCTTCAGGCCCGCGGTTACGGCGTGGTCCTGGCCGAGTACCGCACCCTGAATCCCCGTGGTGCCACCCCGATGGATGGCATCGACGACGCCTTCCGCGCCTGGTCCGCGGCCCGCCGCCTTGCCGCTGCCGCGGGTTACGCTGCCGATTGCTGGCTGGCCGGTGGTGCCTCCTCCGGCGGGCATTTAGCCCTGGCGCTGGGATTGTTCCGGGCCCGGTTCCCGCAGGTGCCGCCAGCTCCCCCTCCGGACGGCTACGTATTGTTCGCGCCCGTCCTCGACACCACCGAGGCGGGTTATCCGGCCGGCGTGCCGCTGTTCGAGGGCGAGGCCGCAGCGTGGTCCCCGGCCGGGCACCTGCACACCCTGCCGCCGGTGCTGCTGCTCCAGGGGGGAGATGACCGCTGGGTGAAGCCGGAAAGCGCCCTGCGTTTCGCGGCCCGTGCCGTCGCCCAGGGCACGCGCGTGGACTTGCACCTGTATTCCGGCCGCGGCCACGTGTTCTTCGACCATCCCGGTTTCCGCCCCGCAAACCACCCGGATACATTCAACAGGCTGGTGGAACTGGTGACCGGCTTTCTGGATACGCAGCCCTGCCAGGAATGATCCGTCGCCCGGGCAACCGTACCTGCCGGGCCAAGCACCCGCGCCGCCTTGCGGTAAACTCCGGCCCTATGCGCCCGGACCTGAAGACGCGGATCCCATTCGACAGGCATGCCGGCCAGCCGGCCCGCCGGCAGGTGGGCATCCTCGTGCTGGCGCTCGCCATGGTCGGGGCGATAACGGTGGTTCCGCCCGTTGGTGATGCGTCGGCCGATACCGGGGCACCCGCTCCGGGCAACGTCACACATGCTCGCCTGCTGGCCGCGGACGAGGAGCCTGGCCAGTGGCTGGCACACGGGCGTGGTTATGGCGAGCAGCGCTTCAGCCCCCTCGAGCAGATCCATGCCGGCAACGTCAGCCGCCTCGGCCTGGCCTGGCATCATGACATCCCGACCCGGCGCGGCCTGGAAGGCACGCCGATCGTCGTCGATGGCGTGATCTACGCCGCCGGCGCCTGGAGCATCGTCTACGCCCTGGATGCCCGCAGCGGCAAACTGCTCTGGACGTACGACCCGCAGATTCCGCCCGAGGCCGCGAGCAGGCAGTGCTGCGACATGGTCGACCGCGGCGTGGCCGTCTACGAAGGCCGCGTCTACAGCGCCGCCTTCGATGGCCGCCTGATCGCGCTGGATGCCGCTGACGGCTCGCTGGTCTGGGAAGTCGACACGCTCACCGGCGACTGGCCCTACACCATCACCGGCGCGCCGCGCATCGCCGATGGCAAGATCATCATCGGCAACTCCGGCGCCGACCTCGGTGTCCGCGGCTACGTATCCGCCTACGACGCAGCCAGCGGTGAGCTCGCCTGGCGCTTCTTTACCGTGCCCGGCAATCCCGCCGACGGTTTCGAAAACAAGGCCATGGAGATGGCCGCTGCTACCTGGACCGGGCAATGGTGGCGTTACGGCGGTGGCGGCACGGTGTGGGATTCCATTGCCTCGGATCCCGAACTCGGCCTGGTCTATATCGGCGTCGGCAACGGCAGTCCGTGGCCGCGCGACATCCGCAGCCCCGACGGCGGCGACAACCTGTTCCTCGCCTCCATCGTGGCGCTGGATGCCGCCACCGGCGAGTACGTCTGGCATTACCAGACCACACCGGGAGAGACCTGGGACTACACCGCTACCCAGCATATGATCCTCGCCGACATCGAGCTCGAGGGCAGGCTGCGGAAGGTGTTGATGCAGGCGCCCAAGAACGGCTTCTTCTACGTGCTCGACCGCGCGACCGGAGAGCTGCTTCGGGCTTCGCCCTACGCGAAGATGAACTGGGCCACCCATGTCGATATGACAACCGGCCGCCCGGTGGAAACCCCCGGCGCGCGTTACGGCCTGGAGCCACGGGTACAACTGCCCTCGGGCATGGGCGGGCACAACTGGCATCCCATGGCCTACAGCCCGCTCACCGGCCTGGTCTACATTCCGGCCCAGGAGATCCCCGGCCTGTTCGTCAGGCAGGCCGACTTCGCCTTCCGCAAGGGCGCGGCCAACCTGGGGATCAGCCTGGCGCGCGCCGCGCCGCCCGAGGATGCGGCCGCGCTGCAGAAGGTGTTCGAATCGGTGCGTGGTCACCTGGTGGGCTGGGACCCGGTGGCCGGTGAAGCGCGCTGGCGCCGCGAGCAGGTGTCCCCGGTCAACGGCGGCGTGCTCGCGACGGCCGGCAACCTGGTGTTCCAGGGGCGCGGCAGCGGTGAGTTCGTCGCCTATGCCGCCGATGACGGTCGCGAACTGTGGACGCATGATGCCCAGACCGGCCTGGTTGCGCCGCCGGTCACCTACATGGTCGATGGCACCCAGTACGTCACCATCATGGCCGGCTGGGGCGGCGGCTTCAGCCTGGCCTTCGGGCCGCTGGCCGAGCGTCTGAACACGCGTAACGTCAGCCGGATCCTGACCTACCGGCTCGGCGGCACCGACGCCCTGCCGCCGCTGCCGGCCGCACCGGTGCCGCCCGCACCGCCGCCGCTGCCAGCCGGCACCAGCGAGGCCCGTCTGCTGGCCGGCAAGGATCTCTTTCACGACCACTGCATGCTGTGCCACGGCGCCGGCGCGGTCGGCGGCGGCACATTGCCGGATCTGCGCCACAGTGGCACGGCCGTGCACGATGCCTGGAGCAGCATCGTCAGCGCCGGCGCACTGCGCGCCGGCGGCATGCCATCCTTCGGCGCACTGCTCACGGGCGAGGAGGTCGAATCCATACGCCGCTACGTGCTCAAGCGTGCGCATGACCTCAGGCAGCCGGCAAGCATGCACAACCCCAACGCGGGGGTATCGCACTGACCGGGTCTTGTCACCGGTAAGGCGGTTGGCTTCCCGGCAGGGCCAGCGCAATAGCCGCCAAGCGGGGGCCATGGTCCTTGAAGGTCTCGCAAATCCGCGGCGATCTACTCCGGCCCGGTTGATGGAGGCTCACCGCCTGCGGCCCTGGGCACGACGCCTGCCGCGCGTTGAAGCATTCGATCAGCCGCTCCGGCACCCCTGAAAGCAAGCGTGTAGGATCGGTCAGGCACGGTCCACGTCCTGCCTTCCGTGCCGGCCGAAGGAAGCAGCCTTGCTCAACCTCACCTCCAAACCCCTGTGGCTGCTGCAGCGTTCGCTGCGCAAGGCCTGGGTGCGAGTGGTCGGTTTCGCCATTCTCGCGATTGTCTCGCCGGCGCTGGCACCCTGGCTGTCGCCCTATGTGCCGGAGGGAGTTGCCAGCCGGCTCGGCAGCGTAGCAGTCGGTGACATCCTGACCATCCTCGCCTCGTCCATGCTTGCGGTGACGACCTTCTCGCTGTCGATCGCCGTGTCGGCCTTCGCGGCCGCCGCCAGCACGGCCACACCGCGCGCCACTGCCCTGCTGCAGGAGGACCCGACCACCCAGAACGTACTGGCGACCTTCCTCGGCGCATTCCTGTTCAGTCTGCTCGGCCTGATCGCATTGCGCTCGGACCTGTACGACCATGCCGGCCGGCTCGTCCTGTTCCTGGTATCCCTGGTGGTGGTCACACTCGTGGTTGTCGCCCTGCTGCGCTGGATCAGTCATCTCATGGCCTTCGGCCGCATGGGCGACACCCTCGACCGGGTCGAGCAGGCGGCTGCGCAAGCGTTGCGGCAACGTCTTGCGAACCCGTGGCTGGGCGGCCAGCCCTGGGACAAGCCGGCGCCGCCGGATGCCGTCGCCGTGCTGGCGAGCGCAACGGGCTACGTGCAGCATGTGGACATGGCGGCGCTGGCGCAGACGATCGCCGGTACCGACAGCCGGATTTACCTGCGCGCATTACCGGGCAGCTTCGTGCACGAGGCCGCCCCGCTGCTGCATCTGCGTGGCGCGGTACCGGGCGAGAGGGCGCGCGAGGCGATCTCGGACAGCACAATGAGGCCGAAGCGCGG
>CAYGQN010000005.1:11391-27791 GCA_964351795.1 uncultured Gammaproteobacteria bacterium | reverse complement strand
CTACGTCACCTGTGCCCCGACCCGCGCCGAGGCCGAGGACAAGGCGGCAGTCATCGAGGCGCTCGCCCGCCCCATCGACACCCTGGCGCTGCTGTCCGAAGCGCTGAATTTCGATTTCGCCAGCAAGGGCCTGGACGAGCCGTTCACCGACGAGGAACTGGCCTCCATCAGCGGTCTGCAGGCCATCCGCGATCGCGTCGTGAAGCTCAGCGGCAAGGCCAACCCCAGCGTGACCGACTTCGTGCACTACAGCGCGCGTGGCACCGTCAAGGAGGCCCCGCACTTCGTCGGTTCGCCCGCGGAAGTCGCCGACGAGATGGAAGCCTGGTTCAGCGCCGGGGCATGCGATGGATTCGTGCTTGCCGCGACCCACGTGCCCGGTGCCTACATGGACTTCGTCGAGCACGTGGTGCCCGAACTGCAGCGTCGCGGCCTGCACCAGCGCGAGTACCGCGGCAACAGCCTGCGCGAGAACCTGGGCTTCGCCGGCTACCGGCGCGCCGGCGCCTGAGCAGGGCGGGCGGCAGTCCGACGAACGGCAATGCAGGCCATTGTCATATCCATCCGGCATACTTTCCGCCGGCTGACAGCTGGGCCGACTCCATGCCGAAACCCGGACACCGCGGCTTCACCCGCGTCATCATGGCAACGCTCTACTCCGCACGTGGCTTCACCGCCGCGTGGCGTAACGAGGCCGCATTCCGGCAGGAACTCGGCCTGACCCTGCTGCTGGTGCCCGGCGCACTGTGGCTGGGGCGCACGCCCCTGGAACAGGCCCTGCTCATCGGCGCCTGCCTGCTGGTGCTGATTACCGAGCTGCTGAACTCGGCCATCGAAGCGGTCGTCGACCGGGTCGGTGACGAAACCAACCGCCTGTCCGGACGCGCCAAGGACATGGGTTCCGCGGCCGTGTTCACAAGCCTGGGCCTGGTGGTGCTGTTGTGGGGCGGGGTTGCGCTGGATCGTTTCGGCTGAGTGACCGCGATCGCTGTCAATAATTGTGAGAAACACCTCACTGCCGTCAGCAGGCTGCCGGTTTGGCGAAACGCTTCACCGATCCGTCACGGCGGCCGCTACATACTGCGCGCAAGTGCAATGGAGCCCCCCAGATGAAGTACCGCAGTCGTTCCGCCGGCGTCCTTTCCGCCGCGCGGGACCTTACCGACGACGAACTGGCCCTGGCCGCTGAACTGGCCCGCCGCGAGGCCCGCCCTGTGAGCGATCCCCTGTGCCGGCCACGACTGACCCGGCCCCCGCAAGCCTGGCACGACCGGCTTCCCACCTTCGCCTGAGCCGCGTGCCCTGCCACCCATCGGGCGCCGGGCAGGCACCCATCGGATTATTCACTGACTATTCACGGCGAACGCTGGTAGCATTCGCCGGCGGGGCAATGACCAGCCCGCCGACCGGATGAACCGGTCGGACCTACCTGCGCGCCCAACCATGGCCGATGTCAAGCAAAACATGCCACTGCGAGCCCTGTTCTCGCTGATACTGAGCCGTGACTACGGTTTCGGCTACGTGGCCATCGTCTACGGCATCGCCATCGCCCTGCTGACGCTGGCCGTCCCCATTTCGGTGCAGGTGCTCATCGAGACCGTGGCCAACACCGCGGTCGTGCAGTCGGTCGTCATCCTGGCGCTGGCGCTGTTCGTCCTGCTGATGGCTTCCGGCCTCCTGGTGGCACTGGAGGTGCATGCACTGGAAGTGTTCGAGCGTCGCCTGTTTGCAAGAATCAGCGGCGATATAGCGCTGCGCTTGCTGCACGCCAACCATGCCGAACTCGAGCGCATCAACCGCGACGACCTCATGAACCGCTTCTTCGCGGTCGTGACGCTGCAGAAGAACATCCCGAGCCTGCTTGCCAACGGTCTGCCGCTGGTGCTGCAGGCCATCGTCGGGTTCATCGTGGTGTCGTTCTATCACCCGTTGTTCCTGGTTTTCAGCGTGGTCTATGGTGTGCTGGCGGTACTGGTCTGGCGCATCGTCGACCGCCCGGCCATGCGCGCCGCCATCGCCGTGTCCACGGCCAAGTTCGACACTGCCAACTGGCTCGAGACCCTGTCCCGCAGCAACGGCCTGTACCGGTCCACGCCGGGTTTCGAATACGCACTCGAGCACACGGCGCGCGTATCCGATGCCTACATCCGTGAACACAGGCGCCTGTTCCGCTTCACCTTCACCCAGACCATCGGCTTCCTGATCCTGTACGCCGTCGGCAGTGCGGCCCTGCTCGGTATCGGCGGCTGGCTGGTTGTCCGAGGGGAACTCTCGCTCGGTCAGCTGGTGGCGGCGGAGCTCATCCTCTCGGCGGTGTTCTTCGGTCTGTCCCGGATCGGCATCTACCTGCAGATGTGGTACGAGACCGGCGCCTCGCTGACCAAGCTGGGACAGATCTGGGGTATTCCCGTGGAGGAACCCGGCGGCGGCGACAACCCGGCCGAGGAGGTCGGCTCGCTCAGTCTGAGCGGCGCCGTGGTGCACTACCGCGGCCAGGAATTCCGTTTCGATGTCGACATCGCGGCGGGGGAATGCGTGCTCATCGCCCCGCACGAGTCGGTCATCAGTCGCATGTTCGCCGACCTGCTGCAGGCCTTCCGCGATCCCGAATCCGGGCAGGTGATGCTGGGCCGGCATTCGGTGCGCGATTTCGACCTGCGCGAGCTGCGGCGGCGCGTGGTCGTCATCGATTCGGCCCTGGTCCCGGAAATCAGCGTGGTGGAATTCCTGCGCATGGCCGACCCGGATGCCCAGCGCGCCCGCATGCGCGAGATGCTGGATCTCGTTGGCCTGAACGATATCGTGCAGGTGCTGGACGAGGGCCTTGATCGCACCCTCACGCCCTATGGTTACCCGCTGTCGGTCAGCGAGACGGTGCGGCTGAAGATCGCCTATGCACTGCTGCTGCGGCCGCGGGTGCTGGTGCTCACGCCACTGGTGGACACCATCACCCACCATGATCGTGCTCGAATCATCAACTACCTGGCGACGCAGCCGGATATCACCGTGCTGTGCATCTCCAACCGCCGCGACGTGGGAGGCTTCGACCGCTACCTGTTCGTGGCCGCCAACGGGCACGAGGCCTTTGCCACGCTCGACGCATTGGTTGAGCACGAGCGCGGCCTCCCCGAGCAGGTGCCGCTGGAAGACAAGCCCGGCCCGGGCGGGGTCCCGGACCATGGCTGACCGGGCGGCTTCGCGAATGCGCTCCATGCAGGATGTCGTGGATTCAGCCACCTGGGCGAGGCTCGGCGAGGTGGCACGGATCCGCATCCCGCGCTACAACGTACTGTTGTGCTGGCTGGTTGTCCTGGCCCTGGCGCTGCTGCTGGCAGCACTGGTCTATGTGCCCTGGGTGCAGACTGCGTTCGGCACCGGCAAGACCACCGCGCTCGATCCCACCGACCGCATGCAGACCATCAATGCACTTGCCGGCGGTCGTATCAAGAAGTGGTTCGTTGAGGATGGCGATTCGGTGAACAAGGGGGACCCCATCGTCGAAATCGTCGACCTGGATCCGCAGCTGGTGGAACGCCTGCAGGCAGAGCGCGAGGCCATCCGTGCCAAGTACGAGGCCGCCCGCATCGCCACCTCCACCGCGCGGCTGAACTACGAGCGCCAGCAACGCCTGCTGGACCAGGGCCTGACCGCCCGTTCGGAGTTCGAACTGGCGAAAATCAAGTACCAGGAGATGCAGGGCACCGAGCAGGCTGCCCTGGCCGAGCTGAATTCGGTGGACGTACGCCTGTCCCGCCAGTCGTCGTTGCTGGTCACCGCGCCCAGGGACGGCCGTATTCTGCAGATCACCGCCGGCGACAGTGCCACGCTGGTCAGCAGCGGCGAACCGCTGGCAAGCTTCGCGCCGCGCGATGCCGGTATCGCCGTGGAGATGTTCATCACCGGCCTGGATGCCTCGCTGGTGCAGCCCGGCAACAAGGTACGCCTGATGTTCGAGGGCTGGCCGGCAGTGCAGTTCGGCGGCTGGCCGTCGGTCGCCATCGGCACCTTCGGTGGTATCGTGTCCTCGATCGACCCGGCGGTTTCGCCGAACGGCCGTTTCCGCGTGCTGGTGGTGGAGGATCCGGATGATCCCTGGCCGGCCCGGAATTACCTGCGTTACGGTGCCCAGGTGAAGGGATGGATACTGCTGAGCGAAGTCCGGCTGGGCTACGAACTATGGCGTCGCCTGAACAGTTTCCCGCCACTCAACCCGCAGGCACAGGGCACCAGCCCGTCAGCCCCGGGACAGCCGTGATCTGCAGGCTCCGGCGCCTGTGCCGTGTCGGCGGCACAGCCCTGCTGTTGCTGGCCGGCGCCGCGGCGGCCGAGCCGGCGCTCGACCTGGAGCAGGTGCTCGCTGCTTCGGCACGCCACTATCCGAAAATCCTCCAGGCCATCGAGATGAAGCGCGGCCGCGATGCGCGGGTGCTCTCCGCCGATGGTGCCTTCGACTGGAAGGTCACCCAGGATTCCCTGTTCTGGGCCAACGGCTTCTACAGCGGCAAGTCGGTGGACTCCAAGGTCGTGCGGCCGCTGGAGGCGCTCGGCGCCGACGTGTTCGCCGGCTATCGCGTCACCGACGGCAGCTTTCCGATCTACCAGGACGAGCTCATCACCCAGGATGGCGGTGAATTCAACTTCGGCATCATGTTCTCGCTGCTGCGGGACCGGGATTTCGACGAGCGCCGCTTCCGCCTGCGCGCCACGCGCCTGGAGCGCAACGAGGCCGAGCTGAACCTCATGCTCACGCGGGTGATGGTGCAGCGGGACGCCATGAAGAGTTACTGGAACTGGGTGGCGGCCGGCCAGAGCCTGGCCGTGTACCGCGAGCTGCTGGACCTCGCCCTGGCACACAACCAGGCGCTGGAGAAACGCGTGGCGGAGGGCGACCTGGCCGAGATTTTCCTGGTGGAGAGCCGCCAGAACATCCTCAAGCGCGAGGCGCTGGTCACCCGCCAGGAACGTGATTTCATTGCTGCCGGCATCAAGCTCGGCCTGTTCTACCGGGATGCCGAGGGCCGGCCCGAGGAGGTGGTGCCAGTGCAGTTGCCGGAGGGTTTCCCTTCCATCGACCCGGCCGTGACCCGCACCCTGCAGGCCGATATCGCCTCGCTGAACGAGCGCCAGTACCAGCTGGGTATCCTCGACAGGCGCATCGAGGTCGAGCGCACGCGGGTACGCCTGGGCGAGAACGCGCTGCTGCCGAACCTGGACGTTGGCGTGAAGGCCTCGCAGGACTTCGGCCGCGGCTCGATAACGCGGGACGAGTTCGACATCATCTTCGAGGTGCGCTTCGAGGTGCCGCTGGAACGGCGCCAGGCCCGGGGCGAACTGGCCGCCGCGCGCGCCAAGCTGTCCGAGCTCGGATTCGAACGCCGCCTGCTGGAAGACCAGCTCACCGCCGAGATGCGGCGGCTGGCACAGTTCGTGGACACGGCCATCCGCTATGCGGAGATCACCGAGCAGGAGTTCCAGCAGGCCGAGAAACTGGCGCGTGCCGAGTGGGTGCGCTTCCAGGAAGGCGCCAGCGACTTCTTCCTGCTCAACCTGCGTGAAGAGCGCACGGCCGAGGCGAAAATCCGCAATATCGACGCCATCCTCGATTACTTCCTTGCCGTGGCGGACTACTACGCGGTGACGGTGGACACCACGTCGCTCGGCATCGAGTAGCAGGTCGGCCGGCGTTCAGCGCTGCGCCGGCCGGAAACCGGCCCGGCTTGCCGCCGTTTCCGAGTCGAAGCAGCGATCACCCTGCCCGGGCCGGATCCGCACCCTGGCGTAATCGCGCCAGCCGCGCACGTGGTAGATGCGATCACCGCGCCGGTTGACGTTGCCCTTGACCGGACAATCCCCCGTGATCGGCGCGCTCAGGCGGGCACCACGGCGCCAGTCCTCCGGTCGCAGGAAGGACCCGGCCCACAGGCCGGTGCCGGTGCGGCGCGCCGCCTCCTCGGTATCCACCCAGGCATCGCTGTAGCGCCGGTAGGCGAGGGCGAGCCCCTCCGCCACCAGCCATTCGTTCACGCAGGTCCCGCCCTGGTAGCAGGTGGCCAGGATTCGGCCGTAGTTGTCCTCGCCACTGGCCTGGCAGCGCAAGGCGCCGGGGCCGGCCAGCAGCTGTGCCAGCGCTGCTTTCGCCGCGCGTCCGCAGGGCCACAGCTCGCCGTCCCGCCAGCATTGCTGGTCCAGCTCGGGGGCGTCGATTCCCGCCAGGCGCACGTGCCGTTCCAGCAGGCGGATGCTGTCGCCGTCGATGGCCGTACCGCGACCGGCCAGCTCCAGGGCCGCCGCTTCGCCGGTCAGCAGCACCGCGGCCAGCATCCAGAGCAGGCGGGAGATGAGCGACAGCGTGCGCGCCGGTGTTGTCATCGGCCAGGCCGGCGCCGTGTGCGGCGCGCTCCGCAGGCCCGGCGCCTGGACGGCGAACGGCCGACGGCGGGATGACAAGCCGGCCCGGACGGCACAGTGGCGAACCGATGTTGCCGGCCGCCCATCTCGATACCGTGGCCCGTGGCTGGTGCGGCCAACGGCCGCGTCGGTGGGTGCTGAGGCATGCATGGGGACCTCCGCTCCAGGGCGCCCGCCCTGGCGGTCGGCGCGCTGTTGCCAGTACGGGCATGGCCCGTGGTTCAGCGCGCTGGCCGGCGCCGGCTGCCGTGGGTTTCCAGTATGCGTTCGGACTCGGCGCGCGCCGCCCGGCGCCGTTCGCCGATGGCAGCACGCGCGGCCCGCGCAGTGGCGGCATGGTCGACGATGGGTGCCGGATAGTCTATCCCGATGCGCACCCCCGCCGCGGCCAGGTCGATGCCTCCGGCCTGCCAGGGCGCGTGACGCAGCGGCGCCGGCAGGGCGGCCAGTTCCGGCACCCAGCGGGCAATGAAGATCGCCCCGGGATCCTGGTCGTGGCCCTGCTTCACGGGATTGTAGATGCGCAGGGTGTTGATGCCGGTGGTACCGGACTGCATCTGCACCTGCGGCCAGTGAATCCCCGGCTCGTAGTCCAGGAACTGTCGCGCCAGGTGCAGCCCGGGTTCGCGCCAGTGCAGCCACAGGTTGTAGCTGGCGAAGGAGGTGAGCATCGCCCGCATGCGGAAGTTGATCCAGCCGGTGGCGTTCAGCATGCGCATGCAGGCGTCGACAAAGGGATAGCCGGTGCGGCCCTCGCACCAGGCTGCGAAAAGCTGTTCGTTGAAGCTGTCCTCGCGCAGGCCGTCGCAGGCGCGCGCCATGTTCCGGAACTCCAGGTGCGGCTCGTCCTCGAGCTTCTGCATGAAATGGCAATGCCAGTGCAGGCGGCCGCCGAAGGAACGCAGGTCGGTGAGACCGATGTCGCGCCGCTCGCGATCCAGCTCGCGCAGCGCCGAGCGGCGTGACTGCAGCGCCTGCCAGACCTCGCGCATGGATATCGCGCCCAGTGCCAGGTGCAGGCTCAGGCGTGAGCAGCCCTGCTCGGCGGTGAGCGGGCTGGAGATGTTCTTCGCGTAGCCGGCCGCCCGTTCATTGAGAAAGCTGGCCAGCGTCGCCCGGGCCGCGCTGCGGCCGATGGCCGGCACGGCCGCCACGCGGTTGTCGGGCAGGCTGACCTGCGGCAGCAGCGACGGAAGATCGCCGGTGCTGATGAACCCCGCCGGCACCGGCGCGAAGTCGATGCTCTGTGGCAGGGACTTCGTCGGCGCGGCCATCCTGCGGTTCCAGCGCCGCGCCCAGCCGTCGCGGTCCGCGAGCCGGCGCACCACGCCGGTCTGGGGCTGCTCGCGCAGGCTGACACCCGCCTCGCGGCACCAGGCGCGCACGTCGCGATCCCGCGCGTAGCTGGCGGCGTTGCCGGTCTCCTCGTGCGCGTGCAGGGCGAAGGGCGCCGTATCGTGCAGCGTCTTCAGTGCTTCCAGGATCTCGCCCGGCCAGATCGCCAGGCGGGCGCCAAGGTTCGCCAGTTGCTGCTCCAGGTCCTGCAACTGCAGGCGCAGCACCTGCCAGTGCCGGCCGGCGCGATCGGGCGAGCGCCATTGCGCCGGTTCCAGCGCGTACAGCGCCAGCACCGGCCCGGTCTGCGCTGCCGAAGCCAGTGGCCCGTGATCCTGCACGCGCAGATCCCGCTTGAACCACACCACCTGTCTCATGGCTGCGATGGTCGAGGGCGGCCCGTGGCGGCATCGTGAATGCTGCGCAAAAGCTGCGCGGCCCGGCAAGCCCGGCCGTGGAACCTTGAGGACGCTGCGGCGACGGCGCCCCCGCGGGCTGCTATGTTGGGCGCCGGCGCGCCCCGGAGCGAACGTCGGAGCCGGGGTAGTGCTCTGTACCCCGGCCTGGCGGGCCGTCGAGCCTTCAACAGACGATGGGATCCGAATGACGAATGAGCAGCTGCTGATTCTGACCATACTCCTGGCGACGGTCGCCCTGTTTCTCTGGGGCCGGTGGCGTCACGACATGGTGGCGCTGGCCTGCCTGCTCGCCTGCGTGGTGGCCGGCCTGGTGCCGCAGGCCGACGCGTTCGCCGGCTTCGGTCATCCGGCGGTCATCACCGTGGCGTGCGTGCTGGTGTTGAGTCGCGGCCTGCAGCGCTCGGGCGCGGTGGATGCCCTGACGCTGGCCGTGCTGCCGGCAGCAGCCGGGCCCGCCCTCAGCCTGGCCGCGCTGGTGGGGCTGGGCGCGCTGCTGTCGGGGGTGATGAACAACGTGGGCGCCATGGCGCTGCTGATGCCCGTGGCCATCCAGGTTGCCAGGCGTCTGGCGCTGGCGCCCGGGCAGGTGCTGATGCCGCTGGCATTCGGCACCATTCTGGGCGGCATGACGACGATGATCGGCACCCCGCCCAATCTCGTGGTTGCCGGCTTCCGTGAGGAACTGGGGAGCGTGGGTTTCGGCATGTTCGACTTCACGCCCGTGGGTCTGGCCGTGGCCGTCAGCGGCGTTGCCTTCGTGGTGCTGGCCGGCTGGCGGCTGGTGCCGGCCCGCCAACAGGCGGGCATGGAGGGTTTCGATTCCGGCGCCTACATCACCGAGGCCCGGCTGGTCGAGGGCAGCAAGCTTGCCGGCGAGACCCTGGCCGCGGTCGAGGGACTGCTGGACGAGGCGGATGCGCAGATTCTCGGTCTGGTCCGCAACGATGTCCGAATGAACGCCCCCAGCGCCTGGCGCTCGCTGCAGGTCGGCGACATCCTGGTGATCGAGGCCGAAGCCGAGGCGCTGTCCGGTGTGCTGTCCAGGCTCGGGCTGACGCTCGAGGAAGCCGTCGATCGGTCGCCGGACGAGGTCCCGGCAGCCCCCGAAGCGCCGGACCGCCCGGCCGGCCGCGGCGGCGATTCCGACGCTGGCGAGCGTGCCGACAACAAGTCCGCTGACGAGACGAAGGCATCGGGAGGGGGCGGCGACATTGTCCTGATGGAGCTCGTGGTCATGCCGACCTCGTCACTGACAGGGCGCTCGGCCAGTGATCTGCTGCTGCGCACCCGCTATGGCCTGAACCTGCTGGCATTGTCGCGGCAGGGCCGGCGCTCGATCAGGCGGCTGCGCGCCACCAGGCTCGAGTCCGGTGATCTGCTGTTGCTGCAGGGGCCGGCCGATGCCATCAGCGAGTTTGCCTCGGACTACGGTTGTGTGCCGCTGGCCGAGCGGCAACTGCACATCCCCGACCGGCGCAAGGCCTGGGAGGCGGGCGCGATCATGGCCTTCGCCGTGGGCGGCGCGGCCTTCGGCCTGTTGCCCGCGGCGGTGTCATTCGCCATCGGCGTGCTCGCATCGATGGTGCTTGGCACGGTGCCACCACGCAGCGTCTACGGCGCCATCGACTGGCCCGTCATCATCCTGCTGGGCGCCCTGATTCCGGTCGCCGGGGCAATGGAAACCAGCGGTGCCGCCGGCCTGATTGCCAGCTTTCTGCTGGACCGCGTTGCCATGGGGCACGCGGTGGTGGCGCTGACGCTGATTCTCGTGGTGACCATGTTCCTGTCCGACCTGATGAACAACGCCGCCACCGCTGCGGTCATGTGCCCCATCGCAATCGGGACGGCGTCAGCCCTTGGCGTGAATGCCGACTCCTTCCTGATGGCGGTGGCCATCGGCGCGTCCTGCGCATTCCTCACGCCCATCGGCCACCAGAACAACACCATGATCCTCGGCCCCGGCGGTTTCAGCTTCAGCGATTACTGGAAACTCGGCCTGCCCCTGGAGGTGCTGGTGGTGGTCGTGAGTGTGCCGATGCTGCTGCTGGTGTGGCCGCTGGGCTAGCGCCGGGGCCAAGGTGGCCACATGGACAGGTGCGTCGTGGGCGCGGCCGCGGCCGGCTGTTATGTTAGTGATGGTCCCGTGTCGCTGCGGCCGGGCCTGGTCGAAAAGGGCCGCAGGGCGGCCGCGGGGGTGACAATGCTGGTCATCGGTCATCGTGGTGCCGCCGGGCTGGCCCCGGAGAACACGCTCGGCGGCATTGAGCGCGCCCTGTCGCTGGGCGTGGACATGGTGGAGATCGACGTGCAGGCGGTCGGGGGTGAACTGGTCGTCTTCCACGACGACACCCTGGAGCGCTGTACCAATGGCCAGGGTCCGTTGACCGGCCTCGGCTTTGCCGCACTCAGGCGGCTGGACGCCGGCGGTGGTGAACAGGTGCCGACGCTGCGCGAGGTGCTGGCGCTGGTCGCCGGCCGCGCCGATCTCAACGTCGAGGTGAAAGCACCGGGGATTGCCGCCGCCGTCACGGCCATGCTGCGCGATACGCTGGCGCAGGACCCGCGCTGGCACGGGCGCCTGCTGCTCAGCAGCTTCCACGTGGCCGATGTGCCGGCGCTTGGCGCAGCGGGCGAGGGCCTGTGGCGGCTGGGGATCCTGTTCGATGACGATGCCGACTCGGCCTTCAGGCGCGCCGCGCAACTGCGGGCCTGGAGCATCCATCCCTCGCTGCGCCAGGTCGATGCCGCCCTGGTCGAGCGTGCCCATGCCGCCGGGCTGCGCGTGATGGTGTACACGGTGAACAGCCCCGCGGACCTGCTGGCCATGCAGGCGCTCGGCGTGGACGGCGTGTTCACCGATTACCCGGATCGCGCGCTCGCCAGCCTGCGCGGCGGGCGGCGCCCGTGAGCCGCGCGGGTTGCCTGCTGGCGCTGGACCAGGGCACCACCAGCTCCCGCGCCCTGGTGTTCGACAGCGCCGGCGCCATCCTGGCGCTCGCGCAGCGCGAGTTCCCCCAGCACTACCCGCGTCCGGGGCTGGTGGAACACGATCCCCGGGACATCTGGCGCACGCAGCTGGCGGTGGCGCACGAGGCGCTGGCCGCGGCCGGCCTCGGCGCGGCCGAGGTGGCCGGGATCGGCATCAGCAACCAGCGCGAGACGACACTGCTGTGGGATCGCCGCACGGGTGAACCGCTGGGCCCGGCCATCGTCTGGCAGGACCGGCGCACCGCCGCGGCCTGCGAAGCCCTGCGCGCGGCGGGCGCCGAGCCGCTGCTGCAGGCGCGCGCCGGGCTGCTGCTGGACCCGTATTTCTCGGCCAGCAAGATCGCCTGGCTGCTTGCGCATGTCGATGGCGCCCGGCGTCGGGCGCAGGCCGGCGAACTCGCCGCCGGCACAGTGGACAGCTGGCTGCTGTGGCATCTCACCGGCGGGCGCGAGCACATCACCGATGCAACCAATGCCTCGCGCACGGCCCTGCTGAACATCGACACCGGGCAGTGGGACGAGGACCTTCTGGCGCTGTGGGACATCCCCGCGGCCCTGCTGCCGCGGGTGGTGGATTCCAGCGGCGTGTGCGCGCACACCGATCTGCTCGGCGGCGGGCGCATCGCCATTGCCGGGGTGGCCGGGGATCAGCAGGCGGCCCTGTTCGGCCAGGCCTGCTTCGACCCCGGCATGGCCAAGTGCACCTATGGCACCGGCTGCTTCGTGCTCATGCACACCGGTACGGCCGCGCCGCGGTCCAGCCATCGCCTGCTGACCACCATCGCCGTTTCCATCGGCGGTCAACGCGAGTATGCCCTGGAGGGCTCGGTGTTCATGGGCGGCGCCATCATCCAGTGGCTGCGGGACGCGCTCGGACTCATCGAATCCGCGGCCGCGGTGGAGGCGCTGGCGGCCAGCGTGCCTGACAGCGGCGGTGTGGTGCTGGTGCCGGCCTTCGCCGGCCTCGGGGCTCCGCACTGGGATCCGGATGCCCGCGCCGCCCTGTTCGGCATGACGCGCGGCACCGGCGCCGCGCACATTGCGCGGGCGGCGCTGGAGGCCATTGCCATGCAGGTCACCGAGGTCTGCGAAGTCATGGATCGCGATGCCGGTGCGCCCTTGTCGGAGCTGCGCGTGGACGGTGGCGCGGCCGTTAATGATCTCCTCATGCAGACCCAGGCCGACCTGCTGGGCCGGCCATTGCTGCGGCCGCGCCACGCCGAGACCACCGCCTGGGGCGCGGCCGCGCTGGCCGGGCTGGCCACCGGGATCTGGCCGGACCGCGCCACGCTGGCGAGCGCCTGGCAATGCGAGGCGCGCTTCACGCCCGGGGCCGCCAGGCCGGCTATCGAGGCCCTGCGACGGCACTGGCCCCAGGCCATTGCCCGCACGCGCGCCTGGCAGGACTGATGGCCGCCACCGGTCTGCATCGCGATGCCGCGCTGGCCGCGCTGCGCGATCAGCATGGCGGCTTCGATGTGATCATCATCGGCGGTGGCGCCACCGGCGCCGCGCTGGCCCTGGATGCCGCCGCGCGCGGCTACAGCACGGCGCTGCTGGAGGCGCGGGACTTCGGCAGCGGGACCTCCACGCGCAGTACCAAGCTCATCCACGGCGGTGTGCGCTACCTCGAGCAGCTCCGGCTGGGGCTGGTGTTCGAGGCCCTGCACGAGCGGGCCCGGCTGCGGCGCAATGCCCCGCACCTGGTACACGAGCGTCGTTTCGTCGTGCCGGTTACCGGCCGTGTCCAGGCGCTGCGCTACTGGCTGGGCCTGAAGCTCTACGATCTGCTGGCCGGGCGTGGCGGCTTTTCCCGCTCACGCTGGCGCGGGCCTGCACAGCTTGCGCGCGAGCTGCCGGGCCTGGCCCTGGCCGGCCTGCGGGGCGGGGTGGAGTACGCCGATGGCCAGTTCGACGATGCCCGCCTGCTCATCAGCCTGCTGCGCAGCGCCGCCGCCCGCGGGGCGGTGGCGGTGAACCATTGCCCGGTCGACGGCATCGAGCACGGCGCCGATGGCCGCGTTGCCGGCGTGCGCTGCACCGACGCCGAGACCGGCGAGGCCTTCCGCGTCCCCGGGCGCGTGGTGATCAATGCGGCCGGGCCCTTCAGTGACGCGGTTGCCGCGCTGGCGGGTGATGCCGCCGCGCCCGGTATCGTCCCCAGCCAGGGCGCGCACATCGTGCTCGATGCCGGCTTCCTGCCCGGCACGACGGCGCTGCTCATGCCGGACACACCCGACGGGCGCATCATGTTCGCCATTCCCTGGCACGGCCACGTGCTGGTGGGCACCACCGATGTGCCCCTGACGGACATCAGCGCCGAGCCCCGCGCCACCGCCGAGGAGATCGAGCTCATGCTGGCCGTGGCCGGACGCCATCTAGCCCGCCGGCCTGCCCGTGCTGACGTGCGCGCACACTTCGCGGGGATCCGCCCGCTCGCCGCCCCGGCTGGCAGCCACGAGCGCACGGCCGCGGTGTCCCGCGAACACCGCATCCACGTGAGCGCGCAGGGCCTGGTGAGCATCACCGGCGGCAAGTGGACGACCTGCCGGCGAATGGCCGAGGACTGCCTGGATGCGGCCGAGCGCGCCGCCGGTCTGGCGCACCGTGCCTGCCGGACGGCGGACCTCGCGCTCGTCGATGCCCCGCCGCCCGGGGCGGCGGGGCATGGTCGTTTCGGCGACTACGGCCGCGACGCCGCGACCATCGCCGGGATGATTGCAGCGGATCCGCCCGCCGGCGAGCCACTGCACGCGGGCAGTGATCTGTGCGCCGCCGAGGTGCGCTGGCTGACCCGCGAGACCATGGCGCGGACGCTGGAGGACCTGCTGGCCCGCCGCGCCCGCCTGCTGATGCTGGATACCCGCCTCGCCCTGGCCATGGCGCCGGCCGTGGCGGCGATCATGGCCGCTGAACTCGGTCGTGATGCTGCCTGGCAGCGTGCCGAAATCGATGCACTCGCGGGCCGCTACCTGGCCGCCTGAGCGCCCGCCGGCCGCGGACGGCTACAGCCCGCGCGCGCCGCAGCGCCGGTAGATGAGGAAATACACCAGCGCCACGAACACCGAACCGCCGACGATGTTGCCCGCGGTGACGATGGCGAGCGAGTACAGGAACTGGCCGATGCCGCCCGGCATGGCCATGTCCACCGCCGGCAGGCCGGCCGCGTACATGCCGATGGGCACCAGGAACATGTTCGCCACGCTGTGCTCGAAACCGAGCGCCACGAAGGCGGTGATGGGCCAGACGATGATGGCCACCTTGTCCACCACCGTGCGGGCGGCGAAACACATCCACACTGCCAGACACACCAGCGTGTTGCACAGGATGCCGCGGAAGAACAGCTCGCCGGCGGGCAGTGACAGCTTGCCGGCGGCCACGGCCGCGGCATGGCGGGCGAGGTCGAACTCCCCCAGGGCCAGTGCGCCGCTGAGCGCATACAGGATCACCGTGCCGATGGCGCCGGCGAAGTTGCCAAGGTAGACGATGGCCCAGTTGCGCAGCAGCTGTGCTGTGCCCACCTTGCCATCGGCCCAGGCCATGACCACCAGGTTGTTGCCCGTGAACAGCTCCGCGCCGGCGACCACCACGAGGATCAGCCCGGTGCTGAAGGCCAGCCCCCCGAGCAGCCGGCCGGGGCCCCAGGGCAGGCCGGCGCCGGTGGTTGCCAGCAGGTAGAACATGCCGCCGAAGGCGATGAAGGCTCCGGCCAGCAGCGCCAGCATGAAGGTCTGCAGCGCGGGCATGGTGGCCTTGGCAACGCCGGTGTTCTCGATGCGGTCGGCGATCTGCCCGGCCGAGTAGGCGTCCGTGTTGCCGTCCATCAGTCCGTCCCGCTGTGGAGGCTTGCCGGCGCGGCTGCGGCGGCCTTCTCCAGGCGCACGGCGCAGACCTTGTACTCGGGGATTTTCGCCTGCGGATCCAGCGCCGGGTTGGTGAGATTGTTCACGTTGGCGGCTCCCGGGAAGTGGAAGTTGCCGAACACCAGGCCCGGCTCCACGCGGCCGTTGATGCAGGCCCTGGCCTGCATGCTGCCACGGCGCGAGTGCAGTTGCACCGTATCGCCATCGCTGATGCCTGCGCGGGCGGCATCGGCGGCGGCGATCTCGATCTCCGGCAGCGGGCACAGCGCTTCCAGCACCGCCGCGCGGTGGGTCATTGCCGCGCCGTGCCAGTGATACAGCACCCGCCCGGTGGTCAGTGTCAGCGGGTAGCGGGCATCGGGCCGCTCGGCCGGTGACTGGTGATCCACCGGGTGGAAGATGCCGCGGCCATGCGTGCAGCGGCCGACGTGCAGGATGGGTGTACCCGGGTGCGCGGCGTCCGGCACCGGCCAGTGCAGTTGCGCGCCGCTGTCCAGGCGATCATGGGAGACGCCGGCATACGAGGGCGCGAGGCTGGCCAGTTCCGCCATGATGGCGCTGGCATCCGGATAGTCCCAGCCAGCCTGCGGGCCGCTGGGGCTGCGCTCGAGCTGCGCCAGCACGCGCCGCGCCAGGTCGGCGGTGATCGCCCAGTCCGGCCGTGCATCGCCGGGCGGCGCCAGTGCCGGACGGATGCGCTGGATGCGCCGCTCGGTGTTGGTGAAGGTGCCGGATTTCTCGGCGAAGCTGGCGCCGGGCAGCAGCACGTCGGCGAAGTCGGCGGTTTCCGAGGGGAAGATCTCCTGCACCACCGTGAACGCCGAGCGCCCGAGATCGGCGTGGACCCGGCCGAGCGCGGGATCGCTCATGGCGGCATTCTCACCGAGGATGAACAGTGCCTGCACGGCGCCGCTGCCGGCCGCCTCGATCATTTCGGTGACGGTGAGGCCGGGCGCACTGCTGAAGCGGCAGGGCGCGCCATCCAGTGCCCAGGCACGCGCAAAGCGCTCGCGGGCACCCGCGTCGTCGACCGCCTGGTAGGCGGGGAACACGTTCGGCAGGCAGCCGGTATCGCAGGCGCCCTGCACGTTGTTCTGGCCGCGCAGCGGGTTCACGCCGCCCCCGGCTACCCCGATGTTGCCCAGCATGAGCTGCAGGTTGGCCAGCGCCAGCACGTTGGCGACGCCGCAGGTGTGCTGGGTGATCCCCATCGCCCAGATGACCGCCATCGGCGCGTTGGCGCCAAGCAGCTCCGCCGCCCGGCGCAGGTCCCGCGCCGGCACGCCGGTGAGCGTCTGGGTGCGCGCCGGGGTGGCCGTGGCGATGATGGGCAGCAGCCGCTCGAAGCCCTCGGTGCGCCCCGCGATGAACGCCGCATCGGCATGGC